>JAEZCJ010000023.1 GCA_023433615.1 Bacillota bacterium
GTCGCAGCCGTCCGGCGCCGTCAACTTCGGCGGCTTCGACTACCGCCGATACTTGCATGCGCAGCGCATCGATTGGCTGCTGCTGGCGGACGGCGCGGACAGCGTCCGCGTCACGGGCCGCGAGCGGTGGTCCGCGGCGGCCGCGCTCGGCCGAGTCGACGCGGTTCGCGACTGGCTCGGCGGCCGGATGGATCGGCTGTTTCCCGCCGAACAATCGGGCTATATGAAGGGGCTGGTGCTCGGGCTGCGGGACGATCTCGATCCGGAGCTGTTTCGCGATTTTTCCCAATTGGGGTTAACGCATATCTTGGCGATATCCGGACTCCATGTCGCGGTGTTCCTCTACGGGCTGGGGCTATTGCTGCGGATGTGCCGCTTATCCCGCGAGACGACGTTCGAAGCGCTCATGGCTGCCGTTCCACTTTATGTGCTGCTGGCCGGCGCATCGCCTTCGGTGGTGCGTGCCGGCATCATGGCCGTGCTCGGGCTGTTCGCCGCGAGGCTGGGGAAGCTGAAGGACGGCCTGAACGTGCTGGCTGCCGCGGCTTGGCTGATGCTGCTGTGGAATCCCTATTATTTAACGGATGTCAGCTTCCAGCTCTCGTTCATCGTCACGGCCGGCTTGATTCTGCTGGTGCCGCCGATCAGACAGTCGCTGCCGCAGACGAAGCGGCTGGGTCCGCTCTTGGATCTGTTGACGGTATCGATCGTGGCGCAGGCGGTCTCTTTTCCGCTGACGATCTATTACTTCAATCAATTTCACCTGCTCTCGCTGCCCGCAAACGTGCTGCTCGTGCCGTTCATCAGCTTCGTCGTCATGCCGCTCGGCTCGGTCGCCATGCTGCTCGCTATCGGTTGGCCTGCAGCCGGCGATCTGCTTGCTTATGGGGCGGCGGTATCGAATGATTGGACGTTCACGGCGGTGGACACGCTGGGCCGGGCTGCCGGATTCCGCATGATATGGCCGTCACCGCCGTTATGGTGGATCGGCATGTGGTACGCTTTGCTGCTAGCCGCGGCCAGGCTGCTGCCTGCGCTCGGCAATTTCCGCCATGAGGGCGGGGGAAGGAGCGGCGAACCGGAAGAGACGCTCCCGCTGACCCCGACCGGCATGCTGCGCGATGATCGACGCGCGGTGCTGCGGGCAGAACGCAGTGCGGTCCTGTCGCGAATCGCGCTGCTCGCCGCGGCTGCCGCGCTCCTGCTTGCTTATGCGTATAAGCCGAACCGCTTCGACCGCACCGCGACCCTATCGTTCCTCGATGTCGGCCAAGGCGATGCGATCCATATTCGGACACCGTCAGGCAAGCATCTGCTCATTGACGGCGGCGGAACTTTTCGTTACTTGAAGCCGGGCGAAGAGTGGCGCAAGCGGCGGGATCCGTTCGAGGTCGGCCGCAAGGTCGTCGTGCCGCTTCTGATGAAGCGGGGCGTGCAGAAGATCGACCTGCTCGTCGTATCGCACTTGGACACCGATCATATCGGCGGCTTGCGCGCCGTGTTGGAATCGATACCTGTTGGCATGCTGCTGTGGAACGGGACGCTCAAGCCGTCGGACGAAGCAGCCGAGCTGCTGGAACTTGCGGCAGAGCGGAAGGTCCCGCTAGTGGCCGCCGAGGCAGGCATGCAGCCGTATCGCCAAGAGGGCATCGCGATCCAAGTGCTTTGGCCGCCTGCTGCCGGCGTTTCCGCAGCCTTGCTGCCGACAGAGAAAGACCAGAACGAGCGGAGCGTCGTCCTGCTTATCGAGCTCGGCGAGCGCACCTTGCTGTTGGGCGGCGATATCGGCTTCGCTGCCGAACGCGCGCTGCTGCGGCAGCTCGAATCTTCCGCAGAGACGCCGCATGCCGTACCTGTCGATATTCTCAAAATCTCGCATCACGGCAGCCGCTACTCGACCTCTCCCGAATGGTTGTCGCATTGGCGGCCGATCGAGGTGGTCGTATCCGTCGGACGCACGAATTCGTACGGACATCCGCATCCCGACGTGCTGTCCCGGGTAGACGCGGTCGATACGCTGCTTCGCAGAACCGATCTGGACGGAGAGGTTCAATACCGGATCGCGGTCGGCGGACGCTTGCGCGTCCGCTCGGCAATAAGCGATTATCCAGCTTTTTGAAGGAACGGCCGACTCGTATACGATCGGCCGTTTTTCTGCTAACATAGTTAGATAGGAAAGGTTCGCTTGCAATCATTGAATGGATATAAAAATTTTCTAAAATCGTCTCGGCTGGAGCCGCAACCTTATGGAAGTTCTCCACGTCTGAGAGGGTGAAGGAGAGGGGGAGCCTTCGTGGTAGAGCCTGGTCTGATTAAGGCCGCTCAACAGGGTGATCGCGACGCCCTGATCACGCTATTGCGCGAGATTGAAACGCATGTCTACCGGACAGCCTATTATGTGGTCGGCAACGAGCAAGATGCCATGGACGCCGCACAAGAAGCGCTCATCCGGATCTATACCAAGATAGGATCCTATGAAGAGAAAGCTCAATTCAAGACTTGGGTTCAGCGCATCGTTACCAATATCTGCATCGATAAATTCCGCCGCACCAAGCCGACCGTATCGATCGAGGAGCATGATCTGGTGTTCCAAGAGAAACAGAATGTCGAGCACGAAGTGCTATCTGCTTACGCTGCTCAGGATATACGGGACGCGATCGACAAGCTGCCTGAACACCACCGGGCCGTCGTGGTGCTGCGGTATTTGCAGGACTTCTCTTATAACGAAATCGCGGATTCGCTGGACTTGCCGCTAAATACGGTCAAATCGTATTTATTCCGCGCTAGACAGCAGCTCCAAACGTACCTCCAAGATTACCAGAAAGGTGGTGTCCGAGGATGACTTGCCAAGAGGTGATGATCGATATGCAACGGCAGCTGGACGACGATCTCGATTCGTTCGAGTCCGAAGCGTTATCTGCCCATCTTGCGCATTGCAGCGATTGCAGAGCGATGTTCGAACGGCTCCAATCGCTCTCTGCCGAGCTGGAAAATCTGCCGAAAGTCACGCCCCGATACAGCCTGGTGGACGCCATCCTGCCGCAGCTGGAGCAGATTGACCTCCGCGAAACGGGCGAACGGGCAGCGGGTTCGGCTCCCGTCCCCGATCCGCTTGACGGGATGCGCCAAGGTCGCCGCCGCCGCTTGCGTGACCGCTTCTCGCTGCGCGCATTAAGCGGCGTCATTGCGGCCGGCGTCGTGGTCGGATTGTTCCTCGTGACTTACGATCCCCAATCGGCAGGCGACATGAACGATGCCGGAACGGCGATGGAATCCGAAGCGGCAGATAACGGCGCGAACATGATGATGATGGAAATGGCCGCAACGAATGACGCAGCGCCGGGAGACAGTTCTGCGCCCCGCAAGATGGATGCGAACGCCGCGGCGGATTCGAAGGCAGAACCGGAAGCCGGCGGCGCCGTGCGGGAAGCGCCGGCGGGCGATTCTGACAAGGATGATCTCGTGCCGATGATGAACAACGCAACGGATCACTATCAGGCAGAAGGCGCCATGTCAAGCGAACCGGCGCCTGCATCTCCTCCGCTGTCAGGCGGCAACGACGGAAAATTGCAGGATGCTGCTCCTGCGGCGCCGCAATCGAATGGTGCGGCTCCCGGCGCGGGAATCGCTGCGCCGAGCGACGATTCGACCGAATCGATCTCTTCGATGCATGTCGAGCCGACGGCTAGTGGTGGCGCAGCCGAGGATGCGGCATTGCCGCCGGAGATCGGCGATAACAATAAGATGGGCATTGCGGCCGCGGTGCCCGATGCGCCAGCAGCGGCTGTGTCGCCGGACGGCGCATACCGCGCAGTTGCCGCCGATGCCCGCGTGACCGTCTTCGACGCGAAGACAGGCGAGGAATTGTTCAAGAGCCGGGAGCTGGCAGGCGAGATTCGGTTGGCGGCATGGTCGGCAGACAGCAAGACGTTCGAGTACGAGGTAGTCGCCCCGGAAGGCGCTTCCGAGCGATTCCGGATCGACGTGCAGGCCGGTACCGAGGCGAAGCAGGATTAATATTTGCGAACCGTGCACACTTCTTGCTCCTCCTGCGTACGATATGGCAAGAGGATAAAGCGAGAAACCTTGATCTTCGTATGACCATCCTCGGGAGGACCATGGACCGTCCCGATGATGTTTATATAGATCATCAAGGACAAAGGGATGAAGCCGCTCAAGGCGTCATCCCTTTGTTGCGCCATATGTGAAGCGTGAAGGGGGCCGTATGGCATGAATGCCAGCGCTGCGATCAAAGAAATGAATGCCGGGCAATTCCGGCCGGTATATGTCGTCTATGGCAAAGACCGTTACCGGACGCAAGAATTCGTCTCCTATTTGACGGACAAGCTGCTCACGCCCGAGGAGCGCGAGCTCGGCATTATCAAATTCGATACATCGGAATCGGCTGTCGAGAACGCCGTGCTTGAGGCCGAGACGATGTCGTTCTTCGGCGGGCGCAAGCTGGTGCTCGTACGCGATCAATCCGTCTTCGCGGCCGCGGCCAAGGAAGGCAAGCTGCAGCACGATACGGACCGGCTGCTCGCCTATCTGAAGCAGCCGCTTGATTCGACGGTCATGGTGTTCGTCGTGCATAGCGAGAAGCTCGACGAGCGGCGCAAGGTCGTCAAGGTGCTGAAGGAAGCGGACGCGCTGATCGCATTCCAGGAGCTGGAGGGCGTAGAACTCGTCCGCTGGGTGCTGCGCAGGGTGTCCGGCCAAGGCCGATCGATCGCGGAGCCGGCGGCGGAGCGGCTGATTCATCGGATGGGGAACAATCTCCAGACGTTGTCCCAAGAGACGGACAAGCTGTGTCTGCACGTCGGCCAAGGCGGGACGATCGCGATCGAGCATATCGACAGACTGACCGTGCCGACGCTCGAGGAGGATGTATTCGCGTTGATCGACGCGTGCGTGTCTTCGCGAATCGAACGGGCCGTCACGCTGTACCGCCAACTGCTCATCCGCAAGGAAGAGCCGATCAAGATCGCGGCGCTGGTGGCCAGGCAGCTGCGCATCATGCTGCAGATCAAGGAGCTGGAGCAGCGTTCCTATTCGCAGCAGCAGATCGCTTCGCAGATCGGCGTGCACCCGTATGCGGTGAAGCTCGCGGCGGAGAAGGCCCGCAGTTGGACGCCGGAGCGGCTGGCCGGGCATGTGCACGGTATTGCCGAGCTCGACTACAAGATGAAGACCGGCCAGATCGACAAGGAGCTGGGGCTTGAGCTCTTCTTCCTGTCAATGGGCGCATAGGGCCAATTGTGATCACGAGGCTGATGCTACGGAGCATATTCGACGTCGAATCTTGAACGCTAGCGCAAAGCGTATGCTTCCGATGCGGCGTTTCTTACGAAACGCTTGAGGTGCTCACGTAGGTCTGCCTACAAGCATATGCTTACAATGCTGCGTTTCCTACGGAAACGCTTGAGTTCCTCAATTGCTGCTATCGTCCAACTTTCGAAGGTAGCGACAATTGGCCATTTAGAAATGTCAATTTTCGAATAGCTATAGCCCGCCCTCTGCAAGCATGCGGAGGACGGGCTATATCATTTTCCAGGCACAAAAAATAGAGGGTTGCCCCTCTATTCCGTTACGTTATTCGGTCCCAGAGGGTCCAATTAAGCTTGTGCCTTAAGAGCGTTCAGCTTCTTGGCCAGGCGGGATTTTTTGCGAGCTGCTGCGTTCTTGTGAACCAGACCCTTCGTGACGGCTTTGTCCAATTTCTTGGAAGCCGTTGCCAGGGCTGCTGCTGCTGCTGCTGCGTCAGTACCTGCAACCGCGACGTCAGCGGCTTTCACGGCCGTGCGAAGCGCGGACTTCTGCGAAGCGTTCAGCGCGCGGCGCTTTTCGTTCGTTTTTACGCGTTTGATAGCGGATTTAATGTTTGGCATGTGTTTCACCTCCTGTAAAGCGGAAATGCACGAATAGACAACAACTTGAAACATTTTAGCACGGGCAGGCCCAAAAAGCAATAGCGTCCGCAGTCTGTTGCCGTCAGCGCGCATAAATGGGAGGTTCCCATAGCATACTAGGCTCAAATCGAATGATGGAGGATTCCGCCTGCATGAATGATCAAGATCTGAGTCAGTACGACGTTCGCACCGACCTGGCGCTGGAAGCGCAGGAGATCGCGCAAGTCGGTTACGCGGGAACGGCGATCCCCGGCATCACGTCGGAGACGCTGCAAGAGGATGGCATTACGATTACGCGCATGAGCGTGGACAACGAGGCGGGCTCAAGGGCGATCGGGAAAATGGTCGGCCATTACGTGACGCTCGAGGTGCCTGGGCTCAGAAGCCAGGATACGCCCCTGCAGGATCGCGTCGCGACGGCGTTCGCCCGCGAGTTCGAATCGTTCCTGCAGCGAATCGGCGTGTCCAAGATGGCCAAGACGCTGATCGTAGGGCTGGGCAATTGGAACGTGACGCCGGATGCGCTCGGTCCGCTCGTCGTGGAGAACGCGATGGTGACGCGGCATTATTTTGAGCTGATGCCGGATCAGGTCGCGCCGGGCTATCGGCCGGTCAGCGCGATTGCGCCCGGCGTGCTCGGCATTACGGGCATCGAATCGAGCGACATCGTGCAAGGGATCGTCGACCAGACGAAGCCGGAGCTCATCATCGCGATCGATGCCCTTGCCTCGAAAGCGGTCGAGCGCGTGAACACGACGATTCAGATCGCGGACACGGGCATCCATCCCGGATCGGGAATCGGCAACAAGCGCAAGGGGCTGACCGATCAAATACTCGGCGTGCCGGTCATCGCGATCGGCGTTCCGACGGTCGTCTACGCCTCGACGATCGTGAACAGCTGCATCGAGATGATGGCGGAGCACTTCCGGCAGCAGACAGACAATGCCGGACCGATTCTCGGAATGCTCCACACGATCTCCGAGCAGGAGCGTCTCCAACTGGTGCGGGAAGTGCTGCAGCCGATGGGGCATGACCTGCTCGTCACGCCGAAGGAGGTCGACTCTTTCATCGAAGATATCGCGAACGTCATCGCCAGCGGCCTGAACGCGGCGCTGCACGAGGCGGTCGACACTGACAACGTGGCGGCGTACACGCACTAGAAGCCTGGCCGTTCATCGTCCGCTCTTCATCGTCTGTCCGCATCGCGGCGGCGGCCCGGCCCGGGCCCGGGGGGGGGGGGGGGGGGGGTGTTGGT
>JAEZCJ010000032.1 GCA_023433615.1 Bacillota bacterium
CAAGGAAGCTTGCGAATTGCGATGTTCGCACAATCCGACGCGGACAAGCCCTACACGGTGGATAATGCCCCGTACGGGCGCATCGTCCCGATCCACGACCGGATCAGGCTGTTTCAGGAGCGTTACCCGAATGTTACGGTGGAGATCGTCGATGTGAGGGAACGTACAGACTACATCGATCTGTTCGCGTCGGATGAGTTGCTGCCGGATATCATCGAATTGAATCCGGATCAGCTTCGCTACTTGGCGGGGGATCGTCTGCTGGACCTGACGCCGTTCCTCGACCTATCGTTCGCGGACTGGTCCGATGCCTACTATTCGCTGATGGAGAAGGGCCGAATCGACGAGCGGCTCCTTATGCTTCCTGTTCGCGCAGAGCCTCTCGTCGTTTACTATAACCAAGATGTTTTCACGGTCTTGAATATGAATCCGCCGCAAGAGGGCTGGACGTGGAATGATTTTTCGGAGCTCGCCTCCCGTCTTAAGGCTAACAACTATATGGCCGGCATCTCTCCGATTATGCGGGATGTGGAGCCGATCGTGCAGGGTTTAGGCGGTGCATTTTCCTCTCCGGACGGCCGTCAGTACGCCGGATACCTGGACAGCGAGGCGACCGCACGGGCTATTGAGAGCCTACAAGATATTCAGGGAGACCGGATGTACAATAACCCGTTCGATAAGAACCCCGATTTGGCACTCGGAATCGGCCGCCCGTCGATGTACCTGCCATCGGTCCGCAGCGATAAGATCGATCTGCGATATGCTCCGATGCCACTTGCGCAGGACGGGAAGTCCTACAACAACATGCGCATGACCGGGCTGGCGATTACGGAGGACGCCATCAAGCCCGAGCTGGCATGGGCGCTGCTGGAGACTGTGCTGGGGGAGACGGATGAGGATGCAATGCGATTCGTCGGGGATCATACGTTAGGCGGCTGGGACCCTATCTATCTGCAGCGGCCTCATCCAGAGGACGAGATGCTGCTCACGATGCTCTTCCGGGAGATCGAGTATGCTGCGCCTGCTTCGCTGGACGTTGAGTATTCGCCGTGGATGAATAACCCCTTCGACCTTCAGAAGAATATCGTCCATGATTCCTACTATAATCTCATGAACGAGAAGGATATCCCGCACGAGCTAGGGCAACTCGCTTTCAAGCTTGACCAAGAGATTCCCCGGTATTATCAGTCGATCGAATGACATTTCCCGATATGATTTCCCGAATGTTCGGGAGGGCATCTCTATCTGGAATGGCGAGGGTTGCGCTATGCTCGATCCATCAAGATTGAGAGGGGTCATGGGATGGATCGAGTGTTGGAAGCAGCGAATGAGCCGAAGCTTTGGAAACGGGTCGGGTTTTTAGTCGTTGCGGTGTTGTTTACGTTAGTCGGGTTTTTCTTTCTTGAGGGAGCTACGGAAGCGTTGGAGCCCTGGATGCCGTCGGATTGCGGAGGCTGCAGCAGCGATACGTACGTGCCGGATCACTACCGCTGGTTAGCCGCGTCGCACGGGGCGCTGCTCGCCATCCTGTTCGGCGGGAGCCTGATCGCGATGCTGCGGCATCCGTTCGACAAGCCGATTCTGCTTCATTTCTATTCGGCCGGTCATCTGATTTTCTTGTTCGTATTTGCGGTCACTGCACCGAAGATGGCGCTGGCGAAGCTGTTCGTATTCGTCATGTTCATCTTAACGTTGGTCATTCTGCATGTGTTCTACCATAATCGGAGAGCGGCAGTGAAGCTTGCGCCGGCAGATGGTTACGCTCGCCCGTTGCTTATTTTGACCGCCATCGCGGCCGTGGTGCTGGTGCCGGTCGCGATCCATGCGGGCATGCAGCAATTCCAAGAGACGGAAGAGCAGTTCCGGTGGGGCGAGCATGCCGCCATGCTGCTCGCGCTGCTGTATGCCGGATACCTTGCTTCGTCCAACCGTGCAGGATCGCGGGCGCTTGCCATGATCGTCGGCATCGTCTATGTCTACCTGGGGGCGGCTGCTCTGGCTGTTCCGGACCATCCAGGGAGCTGGGGTATAATTGGAGGTATCGCGTCCATCGCATACGGCGCCGTCTACGCGGCCGTCGCTATCAAGCATCATCAGTCGAGGTGAATGATCCTATGGAAGAACCGCTCGAGCAGCCAACTAAGCCGAACAGCCGCCCATCCAGGCGGCTGTTCGTGTTGTACGCGGCGGTTGCGGCGTATTGCCTGTTCTTAACCGTCAGCTATCTGGCTTCCTTGCCGATCTACTATCGCTATCTTATCGATTCGTGCTATGACGCAGGGCAATCGTGCATGCATGCGCCATTAAGCGTTCTATCCGCTGATTGGACCGCGAAGACGGGCTTGAATAGCGCAGCGTTCGGCCTGTTCCATATCGGGATCAATCTCGTCCTCTTCGCGTGTTATGCCATCGTCGCGCTGTTGCTATTGGCGCTGAAGCCGAAAGACTTGCTCAGTTCCGTAACGGCTCTTACGCTTATTTCTTTCGGGTTCGGCGATCTCGTCTACCGACAATGGGAGGGTGCCAGCCTCCTCCTCCCGATAATTCAGGGCATTGCGATGGCGGGATTCGTCTGGTTCGCGTTAACGTTCCCGAGCGGCCGAATTAGCCGACGTTGGCTCCTATGGACCGCGGTACTGGCGTTTGTGATTCGGAATGGGGCCGACTACATGCCGTTCACGGTGCTGCATAACGATCAATGGCCGTTATGGCTGTCGCTCGTCTGGTTGATCGTATTCTTCGGGGCGTTGACAATCAGCCAATATACGCAATACCGGGATCAGACGTCATCGGAAGGAAGGGCAGCTATTCGCACGGTTGCATACGGCGTGATCGGTGCGTTCATCGCGCTGATCGGGGTCAACTTGCTGCTGCTCGTGTGGCCAGAGCTCTATAGGAGCGACGTATTCTGGCTCGACCTGACGATTCGGCTCATCATGCTGGCGATTCCGCTGACGATCGGGTATGCCCTGCTCACGCATCGCCTGTGGGGCGTGCCGCCTGTCGTTCGCGTAACCTTCGTCTACGCGGCGCTGTTAACCACTGTATTCGGGTTGTACCTAGCAGTCGTCTGGTACCTCTCGCAGGTATTCCAGACGGAGAGCGGCGTCTTCTCGCTGATTGCGGCAGGGACGGTCGCGGTACTGTTCGCTCCGCTGAAGGACGGCTTGGAGAAGCTCATCAATCGGATACTGTATGGCAAAAGAGAGAATCCCGTCTCCTTCCTAATCGGTCTAGGCGACAGACTGAAGGAACCCCATGCCCCCGAGCAAGTATTGCAGACTGTGGTGCTGACGGTGAAGGATATGATGAAGCTGCCCCACGCCTCGATCACGGTTCTGGTCAAGGGCGCCGAGAAGGAGGCGGCATCCGCAGGTGCGGCGCGCGAGGCATGGGCTGTCAGATTCCCGCTCGTGCTGGGAGGCGAGGAGCTCGGGAATTTGTACGTTTCACCGCGATCTCCCGACGAAGCCTTCACGAATGCCGAGCAACGGCTGCTTCATATGCTGAGCAGGGAATCGTCCAGAATCGTGCACGGCCTGAGGCAATCCCTCGCGATCGGGCAATTGATGCAGCAGCTGCAGTCGTCGAGGGAGCATCTGATCTATGCGAGGGAGGAAGAGCGCCGATCGATTCGGAACAATCTGCATGACGACCTGGCGCCACGGCTGGCATCGCTGGCGCTGAGCGCATCCGCGGCAGGCGAGTACATCCGCAAAGACACGCCGAGAGCCGAACAGCTTGTCACGGAGCTTGAAGCGGACATTCGCAGCATGGTCAGGGATATTCGGAATTTCGTCCATAATTTGAGGCCGCCGGCCCTGGATCAGTACGGTCTGGTTGAGGCGATTCGCCAGCGGATGGAGCGTCTGAGCTACGTACAGGCCGCGCATGACAGCGATCGCCGCATTCGGACGCAAGTGGAGGTCGCTTCACCGGAATCCTTGCCGGAACTGCCGGCGGCCGTCGAGGTTGCCGTATACCGCATCGTGTCAGAGGCGCTGGTGAACACCTTCAAACATGCGGAGGCGAACACTTGCCGTATCAAGCTGGACGCGCAGACGGGAGAGGACGGCGGGGAGCTCTGCGTCGAAGTCGTCGATAACGGGATCGGCCTGTCACAGTCCGAGAAGCGAGGCTTCGACGGACTATTCGGCGGCGTCGGCCTCAAGTCGATTCAAGAACGAGTCGCCGAGCTGGGCGGGCGATGTTACATCGGACAGGCCGAAGGAGGCGGTACCCGTATCGCGGCATGGCTGCCATTGCCTATCAATGCAATTGGAGGGGACCGAAATGACTACGTGTAGCATCTTAATCGTCGACGATCATCCGATGTATCGGCGAGGAGTCAGAACCATTCTGGACACGGTTGATGACATGAAAGTCGTCGGCGAGGCCTCAACCGGCTTGGAAGCGATCCAGCTATGCGAGCAGACCTCGCCGGACGTCGTCTTGCTGGATATCCGCATGCCGGACATGAACGGAATCGAAGCAGCCAGGCGGATGAAGGAAGTGAATCCTGCCGTCCGGATTCTGTTCCTGACGATGTATCAGGACGATGCCTCAGTTCTAACCGCGATGAAGACGGGGGCGCGAGGCTATATCCTGAAAGATGCCGACAAGGACGAAATCGTTCGCGCGATTCGAGCGGTTGCGTCGGGCGAGGCTATCTTCAGCGGCGAAGTGGCCGCGAGGATGATCGACTATGCCACCAGGCCGTACGCTCGTCTCGACAGCTTCACGATGCTGACCGCGCGGGAGAAAGAAGTGCTGCACTGGATCGCGGAGGGATATTCGAATGGGCAGATCGGGGATCAGTTGGGCCTGTCTGCGAAGACGGTAGCCAATTACGTGACGCTCGTCTTGAATAAGCTGCATGCCTCGGATCGGAATGAAGCCGTTCGAATGGTGGAGGCGGCAAGGGCGGGTCGGGAGTAATAACATTAATAATTGCTCTACAAAGTAATTTGTGTTACTCTATGAAGCAAGGGGGTGTTTGGCAAATGGAGGAGGAGTTACAATTGAACGTCCCGCTGCTGCGCCGTCGCGTTCCCAATCTTACGGCTGCGGCACGGGATGCGGGGCTAAGAGCTGCCACGGTATCCAATCTATGCACGGGCAAAATACCGATCGGCCGGGCTGAGGTTAGAACGTTGGCCGCGCTGGCCTCGTTAGCGGGATGTACGCTTGATGAACTCATTATTCGAGGGAGTGGTGTGCGGATGATCGAGACGGGAATTAAAGCATTGGACTTGCTGGCCCCGATGGTTCGCGGCGGCACGGCTGGTTTCGTGGCGCGGCCGAACATGGGACAGCTGGTGTTGCTGGCGGAGTTGATACTTCGGCTCAGGAAGCGGGGGTTTGCAACCGTGTTCTGGGACCCTCGGTCGGACACGCCCGGAATTAACCACGTTCAAGAGCAGGCCGAGTATCGACATACCGAGCAAGAGGAGATTCATAAGCGGATCGCCGGCTTCCGCAACGAGCGAGATGTGCTGCTGGGCGTCGATCGCAGCAAGATGCTGTCCGGTGAACTGCTCGCGCTGCAGCAAGGGCTTCGGGAAGCCGGCGCAAGGCCGGTCACGATTGCGCTTGTCGATATTAAATGCGAGGTCGTCGACGACGAGCTTGCATACGGCCCATTGGACACGCTGTGGAAATTCGATGCCGATCTCATCGGACGCAGTATCTATCCGGCGATCGATCCGATCGCGTCTACCTCGACAGCGTTAGAAGGGTCGCACCTGGAAGCCGTACATCAGGCGACGCAGCAGCGAGCGCGACAATTGCTTCGCAGGTATAGAGAATTGCGGGCTCTCGTGAACGGACAAGGCCCGGACAAGATCGCGGAATCGGATATGCAGCTTTTCAAACGAGGGGAGAGGCTGGAGGCTTATCTCGCGCAGCCGTTCTTCGTCTCGGAACCGTATACCAACAAGCAGGGCGAGTGGCTGACGCTGTATGAGACGCTGGAGGATGTCAAGCGGATCCTGGACGGCGGGACAGACCGTTCCGATCTCTCCGAGCTGCTCTTCAGAGGACGTCTGGCAGAGATTAGGTAACGCTTCCCAATAAACGGCGGTAGTCTAGACTGCGTTTCAAAGTCTAAGTCTGCCGCTGTTCTTGTTTGGCGAGTCGTTCAGAGAAAATAGTTATAATCGTTCAATACAGTCCACTTCCTCCGCGCAACTGGTAAGCTTTAGGCAGGCCAATTGATCGAATGGATCGGAGAATGGAGGAACATGCAATGGTGGACGTCTTTGCGGTTGCGGATATTATCGTACGGCATATTAAGCAGCGCTATTCGCAGGATGTAGCGATAGTCGGTTACTATGGATCCTATTTGCAAGGAAGAGCGACGGAGCGGTCGGACCTGGATTTTTTCTTCATTCCGGCGACCCCTAGAGGGAGAGAGGTCGAGCTGCAGTTCGTCATCGACGAAATCGGCTTCGATTTCTGGCCGATAGCTTGGGAACGTGCTGAACGAATGGCGGCATTCGAGGAATGGAACACGACGATCATCGCGGACTGCGAGTTGTTGTATGTCCGAGCGGATGAGGATCGGGAGCGGTTCATGAAGCTGCGGGAGACGATTGGTACGATGGGGGATTCCGCGGCAACGGCTAGACTGACTCATAAAGCTGAAGAAGCGATGAAGGAATGTCTCGTTGGCTTAGGCAGAATGAGGCTGGTCAAGGATCTTGATGATCTGACTTATTGCAGAATGCTTGCGCAAGACATGGCAGTGAACATATTCAAAGCACTTGCCCTGTTGAACCAGACGTACTTCACGCGGGGATGGGGGCATTACCGTGAGCAAGTCCGTGCGTTCCGCCATAAGCCGGAGCAGCTCGATCAGCATCTGGACATGCTCATGTACAGCAGGTCAGCACAGGAAATTTGCCATGCTTGCGAGCAGTTAACCTTATCCACCCTTAACCTTATCGCCGAGAGATACGGCAGCTTGGAATCCGTCCGTTCGTATAGCGAGCGAATGAAAGGATATTACGAAGAGGAGAGAGGCATGTTGAACAAGCTGCTGACAGCGTGCGAGAACAGGCATTACGAGACAGCTTTTTTCGCTGCCACCGGTGTACAGGACGGGCTCGCACGAATGTTGTATGCCGCCGAATATGGGCGCTGGCCGGGTGTCTCCGATTGGATGGAGTGCCGAGAGATTTATGGCCGGTTCAAGTATCCGGATCTTGTGACGCTCCTAGACCCGACGGATTATGAACCGCTGCGGATAGCTGTGGAGGATCTTATTACGAGATTGCAAGAACATATGGATGCGGAGGGCGTTGAGATCAATCGGTTCGACACCGTTGCTGATTTTGAGGACTGCTATCAAGGCAGAACGTAAGGGGATTTAAGCGGCTTGGCGTCATTCCATAGGGGTCAACCATCTATGCATTCTAGTTCGGATCTGCCGACTTGCGGGCCACAGCCAACGGCGAGAGTTCGCATAGGTGTACGATAGTTGCGTACGTTACCCGCCCTATCGGGATATTCAACCAGCCAGCATGCCGGATGCCCGGCACCCCGAGGATGCCGGCAATCCGGCATGCAGCCTGCTAACAGCGCAGCGAAAGCCCGTCAGGAGCGAGTCCTGACGGGCTTTTGCTGCGGCTCCGTTACGCAGGCTGATCAGCCGGCTTCGGCTGGTCTTCCTCCGGCGGGCGAGTACGCTTCACGAACAAGCCCAGCACCAGCGCGCCGATGCCGATGAAGAAGGCGACCCAGAACGCATCCTGCATCCCCGCGACGAGGCCGTTCACCGCCTCGGCCGGCGATGCAGGATCGCTCGACGTCGTCAAGTAATCCTTCGTGCCGTTCGACATGATCGTGATGAACAAGGCCGTGCCGATCGCGCCGGCCACTTGCTGGAGCGTATTCATGATTGCGGTTCCGTGCGCATACAGGCTGCGCGGCAGCTGGTTCAGACCGGTCGTCTGCGCAGGCATCATGATCAGGCTGATGCCGATGAGCAGAATGATATGCAGCGTCACGATATACCCTGCCGTCGTGTCTGCATCGATACCCGTGAACAGGTAGACGCCGAACAGCACGAGGATCAGCCCGGGGATGACGAGCACGCGCGGTCCGAACAGGTCGAACAGCTTGCCGGACAGCGGCGCCATGATGCCGTTGACGATCCCGCCGGGCATCAGCGTCAATCCAGCGCTGAAGGCCGTCATCATCAGCGCGCTCTGCAAGAACAGCGGCAGCATGATCATCGTCGAGAACAGCGTCATCATCAGGACGAGCATGAGGACCGTTACGAGCGCGAACATCGGGTAGCGGAATGCCCGGAGATCCAGCATCGGCTGCGGCATGACGAGCTGGCGCCAGATAAAGGCAATCAGCGAGACGACACCAACGATAATCGTCCAGTAGACTTCGGGCTCCGACCAGGACAGCTCGCCGGCCTTGCTGAAGCCGTACACGATGCCGCCGAAGCCGACCGAAGACAGAATAATCGAGAGCACGTCTACCCTAGGCCGCGTAATGTCGGATACGTTCCTCAGATACATAGCGGCGAACAACACCGAGAACAGCGCAAGCGGGATGACGATGAAGAACAGCCAGCGCCAGGACAGCGAATCGATAATGAGACCGGACAGCGTCGGACCGATCGCAGGACCGAACATGATGACGAGCCCGATCATCCCCATCGCCGCGCCTCTCTTGTCCGGCGGGTAAATAATAAGGATCGTGTTCATTAAGACGGGCAGCATGAGCCCTGTGCCGAGTGCCTGTACGATACGGCCCGTCAGCAGCATGCCGAACGAGGGCGCGATGCCGCATATAATCGTGCCGACCAAGAATAGAATCATTGCAGACAGGAACATCTGCCGCGTGGTGAACCAGCTCTGAAGCAGGGCGGTAATCGGGACCAGTATGCCGATGACCAGCATGTAGACCGTAGCCAGCCATTGAATGGTTGCCGGGCCGACGCTGAATTCGATCATGAGATCCGGGAAGGCGATGTTGAGCAGCGTCTCGTTCAAGATCGAGACGAACGCTCCAATGATGAGAGCCGCTACAATCGGACCGCGCTTGATGCCGCTTAAGTCCAAATTGGCCGGTGACGCATTGCTTGCAGTGTTCATAGGGTTAATCCTCTCCATCCAGTACGGAGCCGGATCGATTTCCAAACTCCGTCTTTAGATTCAAACATTCTCAAGTATACGCGATTCGAAGCATCGATAAAAGTCTTGCGATGCCCTATAATTGAATTTTACCATGCGCTATTACCATACAGGGGTATCCTAAAAATAAGATTGACTAATTATAGGGTGGGGGGGTATACTAAGTCCAGGAACAACATTCAATTCGAAGAGGAGCGATTACATTGGCGAATCAAACGTTGCAAGTACAAGGGATGAGCTGCCAGCATTGCGTGAAGTCCGTAGAACGTGCTCTTCAGACGCTGGGCGCCAGCGGCAAAGTGGATCTCGGACAAGGCACGGTAGAAGTGTCCTACGACGAGTCGAAACTCTCGATCGACAAGATCAAGGAAGCGATCGAAGAACAAGGCTACGACGTCAATTAAGCGATCATCAAGCACCGTAGGAAGCGAAGGAGTGACAACCTGCCATGGCACAACCAACGAACGCCGCGCAGCAAGCGGAGACCACCCTGCAGCTTGAAGGCATGACTTGCGCCGCTTGCGCGAACCGGATCGAGAAAGGCCTCAGCCGACTGCCGGGCGTCGCAAGTGCTTCCGTTAACTATGCGATGGAGACGGCTAAGGTCGCGTACTCGCCTGCTGCGGTTTCCGTAGCGGACATGCAGCATAAGGTGGAGCAACTCGGCTATAAAGCGCTTGTCAAGCAAGAGCGCGACGACGCCGCCGGACGCCGGGAAGAAGCAGCGCACAAGCTGAAGCTGAAGCTGCTCTTGTCCGCTATTCTGTCGCTGCCGCTGCTATGGAGCATGGCCGGTCACTTCTCGTTCACCTCGTGGATGTATACGCCGGAACTTTTCATGAACCCGTGGGTTCAGCTGCTGCTGGCATCGCCGGTTCAATTCTATATCGGCAAGTCGTTCTATATCGGCGCTTACAAGGCGCTCCGGAACCGCAGCGCGAACATGGACGTGCTCGTCGCTCTCGGCACTTCCGCCGCTTATTTCTACAGTCTGTATCTCACGATCGATTGGTATGCATCCGGGAGCCCGGCGCACCACGCGCCGTCCCTCTACTATGAGACGAGTGCCGTTCTGATCACGCTCGTGGTCATGGGCAAATGGTTCGAATCGCTCGCGAAAGGGCGGACGTCGGAGGCCATTCAGTCATTATTGGGGCTGCAAGCGAAGTCGGCGCTCGTCGTGCGGGACGGTGCAGAGATGTCGATTCCGGTGGAAGAGGTATTGAAGGGCGATATCGTGCTCGTCCGTCCAGGGGACAAAATCCCGGTCGACGGCAGCGTGCTCGAAGGCGTCTCATCCGTGGATGAATCGATGTTGACGGGCGAGAGTCTCCCCGTAGATAAGCAGGCAGGGGACACTGTCATCGGCGCGACGATCAACAAGAACGGCATGCTGAAGGTGCAGGCGACCAAGGTCGGCAGAGATACCGCGCTCGCTCAGATCATTCGAGTCGTCGAGGAGGCGCAGGGCTCGAAGGCTCCGATTCAACGCGTCGCGGACGTGATCTCCGGCATCTTCGTACCGATCGTCGTCGGCATTGCGGTCCTTGCGTTCCTCGTCTGGTACTTCCTCGTTACCCCATACGAGGTTGCCGCAGCGCTTGAGATTGCCATCGCGATTCTCGTCATCGCTTGTCCTTGCGCCCTGGGACTCGCCACGCCGACATCCATTATGGCCGGATCCGGACGGGCGGCGGAGTTCGGCATCTTGTTCAAGGGCGGCGAGCACTTGGAGAAGACGCATAAGATCGATGCCGTCATTCTCGACAAGACCGGTACGGTGACGAAGGGCAAGCCGGAGCTGACGGACGTGATCACCGAGCGGGACGAAGCGGAGTTCCTCAGGTGGGTCGGCGCAGCCGAAAAACATTCGGAGCATCCGCTGGCAGAGGCAATCGTGGCGGGCGTGCGTGAGCGATCGATCGAGGTGCCGGACGCCGAAGCCTTCGAAGCGATTCCCGGATACGGGATCAAGGCAACCGTGCAAGGGAGAGAACTGCTCGTCGGTACCCGCCGTCTCCTGGAGCGATACAACGTGGATGCATCGCAGGCCTACGGCACGATGGCCGGGCTCGAGAGCAGCGGGAAGACGGCGATGCTCGTTGCGATCGACGGGCAATACGCGGGCATAACGGCAGTCGCCGATACGATCAAGGATACGTCCAAGGCGGCGGTAGATCGGCTGAAGGCGATGGGCATCCGCGTCGTCATGATCACGGGCGACAACGAGCGCACCGCGCAGGCGATTGCCGCGCAGGTCGGCATCGAGCATGTCCTTGCCGAAGTGCTGCCTGAGGGCAAGGCCGAACATGTGAAGAGGCTGCAAGCGCAGGGGATGAAGGTCGCCATGGTCGGCGACGGGATCAACGATGCGCCGGCGCTGGCTACGGCCGATATCGGAATGGCGATCGGGACGGGAACGGATGTCGCGATCGAGGCGGCGGACGTGACGCTGATGCGCGGCGACCTGTCCAGCATTCCCGACGCGATCTACATGAGCCGGGTCACGATGCGCAACATCAAGCAGAACCTGTTCTGGGCGCTAGGCTACAACACGCTGGGCATCCCGATCGCGGCAATCGGCTTATTGGCGCCGTGGGTAGCGGGTGCGGCGATGGCGCTTAGCTCGGTGTCTGTCGTGCTGAACGCCCTTCGCCTGCAGCGGGTCAGGGTAGGGAACTCTTAATTGAATTGGAGATCGAGAATGCGAAGAATAGGGATCGTAGCGGCGGCACTATGCGCCATATTATTGTTAACCGCTTGCGGAAGCCAGGGGACGAGCAAGCAGACAAGCGGGAGTCATCATGGCGGAGAAGACGATTCGACTCATGAATCCGGTCACGGGACGGGTGGCGGTTCGACCAAGGAACAGCTTCAGATCGCTTATTCGTTTGCCGGCGGCAGCGCCATTTCCGGGGCAAGCACGGAGCTCTCGATTCAGGTCGCGCATTCGGACGGTTCCCCGGTCGAACAATTCGAGACGAACCACGAGAAGCTGCTTCACTTAATCGTCGTTAACCATGATCTTTCCTACTTCAGCCACGTTCATCCCGAATACAAGGGCGATGGCGCATTCACGGTAGAGACGAACTTCCCTTACGGCGGCCGTTACGCCGTTTATGCGGACTTTATCCCGAAGGGCGGTTCGAACAGCGTGTTATTCGATTGGGTAGAGGTAGAGGGCGAGTCCGGCCCGCATGCTCCGATCCAGGCGGATAGCCTGCTCAGCCGGACCGTCGACGGCAAGGATATCGAACTGGCACTCAGCACCTATGCAGCCGGCGAAGAAGCCGTTCTTACGTATTCGTTCCGAGAGGCGCGAACCGACGATCCGATTCGCGATTTAGAACCGTATTTAGGTGCCGCAGGGCATGTGGTCATCCTGTCGGAGGATGCCGAGCAGTACCTGCATGTGCACCCGATCGACGAGTCGAGCAGCGGTCCGGAAGCGCAGTTCGCCACCTCTTTTCCGAAGAAGGGGCTGTATCGAATCTGGGGACAGTTCCAGCATGAAGGGGAAGTGCTTACGGTACCGTTCACGGTGGAGATCAATTGAATCCTGAATAGCAATGCCAAGAAAGAGCCTTAGCAGGCTCTTTCTTGCGTTAGCGGATTGCTAGTCAATCTCGAGACGCGCGACGGAATCGCCGAATAGCGTCCCGAGATATAAGGTGTCGCCCTGCCGCACCACGGAACTCACGCCATAGACGTCCCCTTGCCTGTCATGCAGCGTCTCCGTAACCTGTCCCTCGGCATTTAAGCGGACGGCGAGGCCGTAGCGGTTCATCGTCGGTACCCGCTTCAGCAGCGCGTAGGGAAGCTTGGCGATCTGCTTCTTCCAATAGGGGCGAGGCTGCAGGGTATCGATTGCAGCAATCCGCTTGCTCCCCCCGACCCATATATCGCCGTCCTGATCCAGGAAAAGATTATCGGGCAGGAGTGGCAGATTGTCCGCGAACGGCTCGACGGTATGGGCGAGAGGTCCCTTCAGCCATAAGCGCAGAATACGGTATTTAGGCGTCTCGGCGATCAGCAGATAGTCTTCTTCCGGAGATAGTGCCAACCCGTTGGCAAAGTACAGTTCATCCAGCACCGTTCTCGTGATCTTGCTTGCGGGATCATAGGCAAGCAAACGTCCGTGGGGTCGCGCTTCCAGAATGTCATAGGGCCATCCCGTATCGAATGCCTCACTTGAGTCCGTGAAGTAGATGATGCCGTTCTTCGAGATCGCGACTTCGTTCGCGTACGTGATCGGCGTGCCCGCAACTTGATCCGCGAAGAGACGAACGGTCCCATCCGCTTGGACTTCCGTCAATCCCTTGCCTTTGACCGCGGCAATCAAGCTGCCGTCCGGAGCGAATGCGAGGCCCAGCGGATATCCGCCGGTCTCAGCGAATTTCTCGATCTTCTCGACCCGTCCGTCTTCGGCGAATCGAATGCGATGGATATAGCCGTCCTTCGTCCCTGTATACAGCCGTCCTGCTTGATCGAAGGCGATATCCTCCGGCTGACGCAATGCCCCCTTGGCTAGCAATTCCGCATCCGCCAGCAAGTCATTCGGCTCGAACACCCCCGTCTCCGCCGGCGCGGAGGGCGAATCCCATGCGGCCGGATCGATCGGAGACGGCATGAGCAGCATGACCGAGACCATCAATGCCATCATCGCGGGGATCATGATCAGGATACGCTTCAGGCTCAGTCGCATGCGATCCCCTCCGAAGGCGAATCAACGGCCGGCTTCGACATCCTCTTCATAATGTCATCCCAGTCCGGCTCGTACGTCGATTCGAACTGCAGACGTTCAATTTGTCCGAATAGCCGTTTCATCCGCCCGAACATGCGCTGATGGCCGGAGCTTCTTCGATACTTTACCATGGCGGACTTGTCCGACCAGTTCTCTTGAATCCATATGCAGTTGCCCGTTCGCAGGCTGCGCATGGCTTGCATCCCCCGAGGCTTGTGGATCCTTAGCAGGGTCACAACCATGCGGATGGCTGACAGCTGAAGCCAGGTTCGCTGCTTCATTCTCGATACGAATACATACATCGCTGCTCCTCCTCCATACACCATGTGCTATAATGAACATCATGTTCGATATCTAACGTACCTTGCAAAAGACAGGAGAACAACAACCAATGGATGCCGAATTGTTCGATAGCGGACATTTCGCGCCAATTGTTCGATAGCGGACATTGTGCAAGAGGGGGATAAGAATGAGTGTCGAGGGAGGAAGCACGGATCGCAGAGTGCAGCGCACGATCCGTGCGCTGCGCGAAGCTCTGCTGGATCTTATCATCGAGAAGGGCTATGAGGACGTGACGATTCAAGACATCATCGACCGCGCGAATGTCGGCAGATCGACGTTCTATTCGCATTACTATGACAAGGAGCAACTGCTGCTTGGCTGCATCGGCTGGCTTCGGCAGTCGCTTACGGAACAGCGAGCATCGCCTGGGACGAGCGGGACTGCCGGATTCCGCTTCGGCTTCAGCCTAGCCATGCTGAAGCACGTCCAAGCGAATGAGAAGCTGTACCGCGCTACGGTTGGCCGCGATAGCGGAACGCTCGTGCTGCATCATGTGCATCGCATGATCGCCGAGCTTGCAGGGGAGGAGATGGCGAAGCTGAACGAAGCGTGGCTGCTGCCGCAGCAGGTATTGCTCGCCTATGTCGTCCATACCTATATGGCATTGCTCCAATGGTGGATCGAACACGACAGCGCACGCTCGGCAGAGGAAGTCGACGAGCAATTCCATCGATTGGCATTCACGGGATTGGATGGGCTTCGTTAGTCGCCCTTCGCTAGATCGCGTACCCGTCGGCCGTCGACTTCTCGCCGGGGGACGGCGTCAGCACGCGATCGAGAATGAGTCGTTCGAAATGGTTGAATCCGGTATCCTTCACGCGCGGCCTTGCTAAGGTAATCGACACGTCCATCGCGATGCGGCCGTCCTCGATCAGAATGACGCGATCGGCTAGCGCCACAGCCTCGCTGACGTCATGGGTGACCAGGACGGCGGTGAAGCCTCGCTGCTCCCACAGCCGTTCGATCAATTGCTGCATCTCGATGCGGGTCAATGCGTCCAGCGCGCCTAACGGTTCATCGAACAACAAGAGCCGAGGATCGCCGACCAGCGCGCGAGCAAGCGCAACTCTCTGCCGTTGTCCACCGGATAATACCGAGGGCCACTCGTCGGCCCGATCTTGCAGGCCTACCAGCTTCAACGCTGCGTAGGCCTGCTGTTTGGCGTCCGCGGGCCCGGACTTGCCGACGCCGATGCGCACATTGTCCAAGACGGACTTCCATGGAAGCAGCCTCGCGTCCTGGAACATGAATCGCGTATGCGAGCCGATCCCGTCGACCTGTTCGCCGTCTCTGGCAATCGAGCCGCCGCTGCTCTTGTCCAGCCCGGCAATCAGCCGCAGCAGCGTGCTCTTGCCGCATCCGCTGCGCCCGACGATGGCGATGAACTCGCCTTCCTGAATCGAGAGGTGCGTGTCGCTCAACACCTGCTTATCGCCATAACGCTTCGCGACATTCTCGAGCTTAACGGCCAGCCCTCTGCCGCCTGCGGGTTCAGACACGCGCTCGCTGTCCGCAGGCTTCCGGCGATTGCCCCGATTTATTCGTTCTTCGATTGCGATGCCGCCGCTCCGAAATGCGGATGCCATGTCAGCCATCTCCTCTCCAACAATTTAGCGATCGAATCGGACAGCTTGCCGAGCAAGGCGTATAGCAGAATGCTCAGCACGACGACGTCCAATTGGAAAAATTCCCGCGCGTTCATCGCCATATAGCCGATGCCCGAGTCCGCGGCAATCGTCTCGGCCACGATCAGCGTGAGCCACATAATGCCGAGGGCGAACCGCAGTCCGACCAGAATGGAGGGAAGAGCGCCCGGCAATATAATCTTGCGGTACAATTCCCAGCCGCGGAGCCCGTATACGCGTCCCATCTCGAGCAATCCGGGGTCGATCGACCGGATGCCGTGAAGCGTGTTGAGATAGATGGGGAAGGCAACGCCGAAGGCGACGAGGAATATTTTGGCCTCTTCCTCGATGCCGAACCAGACGATGACAAGCGGAATCATCGCCAAGTGCGGGATGTTACGGATCATCTGCATCGTGGAATCCGTCAATTTCTCGAACAGCGGGATGACGCCGTTCAATACGCCGAGCACGAGCCCGATCGAGCCGCCGATCGCGAAGCCGATGAGGGCGCGCCAGCTGCTGATTCCGATCGCATGCGCCAGCTCGCCGTTACGAACCAATTCGATGCCGGCGAGCAGCACATGATAGGGGGTCGGAAGCGTGCGATCGTCAATCCAGCCTAAGCTGCCGAGAACCTGCCAGAGCACGACGATGCCGATCGGAATATACCATGGCAACGCCTGTGCCGGACTAAGCAGCCTGCGAACAGATTTCGTATGCATCCTGGTCGCTCCTCTCTAGTGGGCAGATGCCCGCGGCGCCGGTCTGACCTCATTGGCGATCAACTCGCCGAACGGACTGATCGACGATGGGCCGTTAAGCTCCGGTCTGCCCTCCAGCGGGAGGTGGGGAAACAGCAGGTCTGCTACCCGGTACGCCTCCTCGAGATGCGGATAGCCGGAGAAGATGAACGTCTCGATGCCAAGCGCGGCATACTCTTTCATGCGCGCGGCTACGGTCTCGGGGCTGCCTACGAGCGCCGTGCCGGCGCCGCCCCGCACGAGTCCGATGCCGGCCCACAAGTTCGGGCTGATCTCGAGCGAGGAACGGTCCCCGTTATGCAGTCGGGACATGCGCTGCTGGCCGACGGAGTCGAAGCGCGAGAAGATCTGCTGCGCTTCCGCGATCGTCTTGTCGTCCAGATGCTTGATGAGCGCATTCGCGGCCTGCCATGCTTCTTCATCCGTCTCCCGGACGATGACATGCAAGCGAATGCCGAATCGAAGCTTGCGGCCGCGAGCCTCGGCCCGCTGCTTCATGTCGGCGATTTTCTCGGCGACCTCGTGCGGAGGCTCGCCCCATGTCAGGTACACGTCGACATGATCGGCTGCGACATCCTGCGCGGCAGGGGAGGAACCGCCGAACCACAGCGGCGGATGAGGCTTCTGTACCGCCGGGTACAGGACGCGGCCGCCCTTCACGCGCAGATGCTCGCCTACGAAATCGACGGTCTCCCCGGCCAGCTCGCGGCGCCAGATCGACAGGAATTCATCCGTAAGCGCGTAACGGGCCGTATGGTCCAGGAACAAGCCGTCTCCCGCGAGCTCCACGGGATCCCCGCCGGCCACGACGTTAATGAGCAGGCGGCCGCCCGATAGACGGTCGAAGGTAGCCGACATGCGCGCGGCGACTGTCGGCGACATCAAGCCGGGCCGGACCGCGACGAGGAATTTAAGCCGCCGGGTTACCGGGATCAGCGAGGAAGCGGCGACCCAAGGGTCTTCGCAAGAGCTGCCGGTCGGAATCAGTACGCCTTCATAGCCCAGCCGGTCTGCCGCGACCGCAATTTGCTGCATATATTCGGCATCAACGGCGCGCGCGCCCTCGCTAGTGCCTAGATAACGTCCATCGCCATGCGTCGGAATAAACCAGAATACCTTCATCTTCATCTCTCCCTTGTAGGCTAAGTCATTATTTAAGAATCGCGTCTTGAATGTCGATCGCGTCGGGGATCAGCTCGAGCGCGTGGAAGGTATCCGCGATCTGCTGCTGCGCTTCGATCAGTTCATCGTCGATCTGCTGCACCCCGTAGCCCCTCCGGCCGGCGGCGAGCTCCAGGGACTCCACGTCGATGCCGAGCTGCGGCGAGAGCTTCTCGGCTAGCTCCTTCGGATTGTTCTTGGCCCATTCGTCGATCTTGTCGGCCTCCTCCAGCAGCGTGTCGATTACGTCGGGATATGTCTCGGCGAATACTCGCGTAGCGAGGTAGAATTCATGATTCGAGACAAGATCGGTTCCGTCCGCCAAGAGCTTGGCGCCGGTTGCCGTCTGCGCGGCGGCGAGGAACGGATCCCAGATGACCCATGCGTCTACGGCGCCCTTCTCGAAGGCGGCGCGCGCATCGGCAGGCGGCAGGAATTTCACTTCGATATCGCCGTAAGCTAACCCGGCATCCTCCAGCAGCTTGACGAGCAGGTAATGTACATTCGAGCCTTTATTCAGCACGACGGTCTTGCCCTTCAGATCCGCAACCGATTGGATAGCGGAATCCTTCGACACCAGGATGCCTTCGCTGGCCGGGCTTGCCGGCTCATGCGCGAGATAGACGAGCGGCGCGCCGGCCGCTTGCGCGAAGATCGGAGGTGCTTCGCCGGTGTGGCCGATATCGATGCTGCCGACGTTGAGCGCCTCGAGCAGCTGCGGACCGCCGGGGAACTCCGTCCATTCGATCTTGATGCCGGATTCGGCGAGCTTGGCATCGAGCGCGCCGTCTGCCTTCAGGATGTTGATCGTGCCGTACTTCTGATAACCGATCCTTACCGTAATGTCTTTCGTGCCGGAATCGGAGCTTGCAGCTGCCGACGGATCGTCGTTCTTCTTTGCATTGCTGCCGTTGCCGCATGCTGCCAGCATAAGGCTAAGAATGGCCAGCGCCAGCAGAATGATGGAACGTCGCTCTAAACGAATGAATGGATTATGCATATTGTCCTACCTCCAATTGGTTGAATAGATCGTTCAATGCTTGATCGAGTCTGGAAGAGAGTTCGGCTTCCAATTCATAGCGGTGGTCGCCATTCTCTTCCCTAATGCGGGTAATCTGATTGTCGACCGCGTACACGCTGCCGGAGAATCGATTCGCGCCGAGTGCGCCGAGTACCGGCTTGAGGGAATAATCGATTGCCAGCAGATGGGCGAAGCTTCCCCCCAGGAACAGCGGCGCGATGATCTTGCCGGCCAGCGCCTTCTGCGGCAGCAGATCCAGATAAGTTTTCAGCACGCCCGTATAAGAGGCTTTATAGACGGGGCTTGCGATCACGATTGCGTCGGCATCCGCGATTTTCGCATTCGCCTCTACAACCGCCGGACTGTCGAAGCGAGCCAGAATCAAGTCCTCTGCCGGGAGGGCCGCAACCTCGATGTGTCCGGCATACACGGATGCGCCGATGAGCCGCC
>JAEZCJ010000033.1 GCA_023433615.1 Bacillota bacterium
ACAGCGTCTATGCCGTGGCGCGCAATACGGTGAGCTTCGAAGATATGGGTAAGCATTGGGGCAAGCCGTATATCGAGCTAGCGGCGGCGAAGGGACTGATAGAAGGCGTCGGCGGAGATCGGTTTGAACCGAACCAATCGATCACGAGAGCGGAATTTACAGCCATGTTGATTCGAGTGCTGGGCTATGGCCGATCAACGGACACTTCCTCACCCTATAGAGATGTCCAGACCGGTTCATGGTACTTCGATATCGTCGTACAGGCGACGGAACTTGGACTTCTGGACTTTGCAGGAGGCAGCAGCTTCAAGCCCGACCAGACGCTGACCCGCGAAGAGATGGCTAGTATGCTGGCAGCGTTAATCGCGCTGGAAGAGCTGCCAATGAGCAAGGAAGCGGTCAGCTTGGACGGGTACAAGGACGTTGGGAACATAGACTCGGCCTATCTGGAGGACGTGCAGACAATCGTCACGCTGAACATCATGACCGGCATTGGCTCGGATGTATTCAGCCCTACGGGCGAATCGACACGCGCGCAAGCGGGAGTCGTGCTCGTTAGAACGCTGACAGCACTCGGGATGATGGATTGAATCATAGCTTAGCACGCGAAAGAACCGTCCGGGTGGACGGTTCTTCTTACGTTGGACACGAAACAACCGGATGGAAATAGCCCCTCCGATTGTTGTGGGAAATTAGATGGTTCTATACCCCGATGGCAAATTGCCTGTTCGGCGAATTTCCCGAATCTGGGCAAGCGTCAGCCGCGAACGGGAGATGATTAAGGAGTCGGGCTCTTCTCCTCGAATGATATCGTCTAGATCGCGAAGGTTCGTCGTTCCTCGGAACACGCGGAAGTTCCCCCTGAAGTTCGTGCGGTCGAACAGGACCAGCGTCGCATTCGAGCTTGGCGAGTAGAAGCGCAGACTCTCGATATCGTCGTAGCGCCGTTCCAAATTCCGAATGCCTACGTTGCCGCGCCACACGAATCTACGTCCCCGATAGTTCTCTTCGCTGTAAAGATATAGGCGAGGATATACCACTTGCGAAATCGTTGCGATCAATGTGACTTCACCTCCTTCTGACCGATTCATTATATGAAAGGGAAGGAAGATAGGATTGTGCGATCGTCTCTAATCTTGAATCTATTGCTCGTATAATCGGAGCGATGAAACCCGATAATCCCTCCGACCTCCTAAATTAGTAAGATTATTGGGGGTTAATCTATAGTTTCTTAATTGTGTTGTATGCGCTTACATTCTATAATTTCCCTTGAGAGGAGGTGACAAGCCAATGCTCAAATTGCATGACACGGGATAAGCGGAGTACCGCACAATGAATCTATGGACAAGGAGCGTGCAGGCAGCCAACGATTAAGCAAGATCCATTAACCCAAATTATTAGGAGGTAGATGATGTTGAAGTTGAACAAAAAAATATGGACGGTGTTCCTCGCGGTGACCATGTGCTTCAGCTTGTTCGCGGCAACCTCAAGCGCGGCGACGAACTATTGGCAGAACTGGACAGACGGCGGCGGCACTGTCAATGCATACAACGGCTCCGGCGGCAACTACAGCGTCAACTGGTATAACACCGGCAATTTCGTTGTCGGCAAAGGCTGGACGACCGGTTCCCCGGACCGGGTAATCGGCTATAATGCCGGCGTCTGGGCACCGTCGGGCAACGGCTATCTGACACTTTACGGGTGGACCAGGAATTCGCTCATCGAGTACTATGTCGTCGACAGCTGGGGCACTTATCGCCCTACCGGCAGCTATAAAGGCACCGTATACAGCGACGGCGGCAACTACGACATCTATACGACGATGCGTTACAACGCGCCTTCCATCGACGGCACGCAGACGTTCCAGCAGTTCTGGAGTGTCAGACAATCGAAGAGACCTACGGGCAGCAACGTTTCGATTACGTTCAGGAATCACGTGAATGCCTGGGCGAGCAAAGGGATGCACCTCGGGTACAATTGGTCTTACCAAGTGCTGGCGACAGAAGGCTATCAGAGCAGCGGCAGCTCGAACGTAACGGTATGGTAATCATTCATTGACATTGCAGCTTCGTTAAGGCCTGCCGGCTTCATAGCCGGCGGCCTTCTTTGCAGCATGGACAACCTCATCACTAACATCCACAGGGGCGAAGGAGCTCGTACGATGAGAATTCGACTGATGATCCTTATGGCGGCCATTGCGGTAATGGCCTGTGCTTGTTCGCAAGAGAAGCCGGTATCGGGCGAGAAGGCTGTCATGCCCGCCGACTTCGTATTCGTGGAAGGCGGAACCTACACCAGCTTCGATGGAACGAATAAGAACCTAGCGGACTTCTATATCAGCAAGCATGAAGTGACGCAGCGAGAGTGGTTCGACATCACGGGAATGAACCCCTCGGTATTCAAGGGCGATAATCTGCCGGTAGAAACGATCAGCTGGTATGACGCGATCGTATACTGCAACGATAGAAGCATTAGAGAAGGCCTGAAGCCTTACTACAAGATCAACACCAAGAAGAAGGATCCGAATAATAAGAGCGAACACGATTCGATCAAGTGGACGGTAACGATTAATAAGGGAGCCGACGGCTACCGATTGCCTACGGAAGCGGAGTGGGAATACGCAGCCGGCGGAGGTAAGCTGAGCAAGGGCTATACGTACAGCGGAAGCCATGATGCCGATGAGGTCGCATGGTATTGGAAGAATGCCGGCGAACAGGTTTTATCGGGCGATTGGAACTGGCCTGCCATCGAGAACAACAAGAATACGACGAAGCCTGTCGGCGATAAGAAGCCCAATGAGCTAGGACTCTATGATATGTCGGGCAATGTAAGAGAATGGTGTTGGGACTGGTTCGGAGACTCGGATGCGAAGAGCGGCTCTTTCCGGGTCGTGAAGGGCGGCGGCTGGATGGGCGATGTCAGCAATAACGAGGTCGCCTTCCGGGGGAAATTCGAGGCAAGCGGCTACGGTCCCGATCAAGGGTTTCGGCTGGTTCGCGGCGGTTAGGCAAGGTGAAGGAGTAAGCGGCCATTCGGCCGCTTTTTTTATTTCATTCAAGCAATAGTTGTTGAATTCTGCAAGAAATACATGAATAAAGTCGCGTTTTGGTTTGACGCTGGCTTCCAAACTATGGTATGAAGGAAGTGGGTCATTTTTACTAGGATACCTTATTTACTAGATTATGGGGTGTTGACCGGTGGCAGCGACATGGGAACTGAGAGCATCGATGCCGGAGGATGAGTTGTTCCTGTTCGGGCTGTACGCAGCATCCAGACAAGACGAAGTCGCAGCCTGGGGATGGAACGAAGCGCAATCCGAGCCGTTCTTGCGCATGCAATGGAGCATGCAGGTTCGCTCCTACGCGATGCAGTATCCCGATGCCGAGAGCCTGATCTTGACGCAAGAGGGCGAGCGAATCGGCAGATGTCTCGTGCAGCATGGGGAGGCGCATGACCGAGTGATTGATCTGGCTATATCGCCCGAACAGCGGAACAGAGGGATAGGGACATCAGTGCTGCAAGCGCTTCAGCGCGGTGCAGAACGCCGGAAGGTCCCATTGCTCCTATCTGTTAATTACGGGAACCCCGCCCGCCGACTCTATGAGCGGCTTGGGTTTCAGCCTATCGGGACGGACGCATCCGGACTGTACCTGTCGATGCGCTGGACCGGTAGGGATATCTGATCAATGAAGGGATGGTATGGCGGATGAGTGATCAGTACGTTGGCGAGATTCGAATGTTTGCCGGCAATTATGCACCGCAGGGCTGGGCGTTCTGCAATGGAGCGCTGCTGCCTATTAACGGCAACGATGCGTTGTACTCCGTGCTTGGAACAACGTATGGCGGCGATGGACGGACAAATTTTGCGCTTCCGGATCTGCGAGGCAGAATTCCGATTAGCAGAGGCACGCTGGAGGGAACGTCCTACGGATTAGGGAGTATGGGCGGCACGGAGAAGGTGACGCTTGAGGAAAGTCAATTGCCCGCGCATACCCACATTGCGAAAGCGGGAACCGCTGCGCCGGTGAGCAGCCCGGCTAACGCCTACTGGGGCAAGACTACGGGAATCGCTAACTACTTGGCGGGCGGAACGCCTAATGTGCAGATGAGTCAGAGTCTCATATCGGTAGAAGGCGGCAATCAGGCGCATGACAACGTCATGCCGAGCTTCGCCGTGAGTTTCATCATTGCATTGAACGGAATCTATCCTACCCCTCAATAATTCGGACCTATAAGGAGGAGCTATCGAATGGCAGAACCGTTTCTCGGAGAGATCAGGTCGTTTGCTTTCGGCGTCGTACCGGCGGGTTGGGCGGCATGTAACGGCCAACTGCTGCAGGTTAATCAGAACCAAGCGCTATTTACGCTATTAGGCAACACGTACGGAGGCGACGGCAAGACGAATTTTGCTTTGCCGAATTTACAAGGAAGAACGCCTGTGCACGTAGGTTCGAATATACAACTTGGCCAATCGCAGGGAGAACAGACACACGCGTTAACCGTGAACGAGATGCCGGCACATACGCATACGGCATCGGCGAGCACGGGAGCGGCGAACAAGCCGTCGCCATTGGGAAATGTTTGGGCCATTCCGGCGAACCGTGATATTTACGCTTCCGAGGCCGCCGTTACGATGAGCCCGAATGCGATTGCGACTGCCGGGGCCAGTCAGCCACATAGCAATATGCAGCCCTATACGACGCTATCTTACTGTATCGCGATTCAGGGGATTTTCCCACCGCACCCTTAATAAGGAGGCTTCACTAATGGATCCATATGTTGGCGAAATTCGCTTGTTTGCCGGTAAGTATGCGCCTGTAGGCTGGTTATTCTGCAACGGCCAGACGCTCCCTGTGCAACAATATACGATATTATATACGATTATTGGAAACATGTATGGGGGCGACGCTCCCAATAACTTTGCCCTGCCGAATATGCAAGGACAAGCTCCGATGCATCAGGGTGACGGACCGGGCTTAACGCCTCGGAGAATAGGTCAGTCGGTCGGAGTAAATACGGTCACGCTCAGCATGGATCAAATACCGGCACACTCGCATTCGGCGCAAGGCTCTAGCGTTGTTGCCGACGGGGTAGACGATCCAACCAACGGAATCTGGTGTTCGGAGCCGACTCCTCCTAACAGACCTAAGCCTTATACCGATAGTACCGCCAATCTAGTATCGATGAATCCTCTCGCATTGAATGCGCAGGGCGGCAACGCTCCGCACAATAACATGCAGCCTTATCTAGGATTGAACTTTATCATTTGTTATGAAGGCGTATACCCCCCTAAGAGCGGTTGAACGTGAAATCAAGATGGCGGAACGCGGTTTCCGCCTATCTTTATTTTGGAGGTCGTGGTATGAGGGCTAGTAAGAAGAGACTTTCAAGTTTATTGCTTGCGGTTATGATAATGGGTTTGCTCCAACCGCTGGTGGTGGTTGATAAGGCGCATGCGTTGGATCTGAATCTCGTTCCAGTAAAGATTGCTGGTGATATAACACCTGACGGGGAAAATTATGAAGGTGGTTTTGCAGTAGGACGGGATGATGTTAATAATAGGTATAGAGGATATTTACTATTTGATCTGGATCCAAGTTATGATTATTCGAGTGTTAATCTTCGCATTGTGCCGGAAATCTATGCAAATGATACAGTCAAGGAAATGGTTGTAAGTATTGGGGACAATGACAACTGGAGTGTTAGCGGCATAAACTTCGTGGATAAGCCCGCAGCCGTTGCTGGCACGAATACATCTAAGGATTTTTATGAACCCGCAGGCTACAGCAGCACATTCTCCATCAATGTGGGTACCTTGCTTACAGCTGAAAATATTGGTCCAGATAATAAAATTACGCTAATCTTGAGCGCTCCAAGCGCTGCATCTGACCAAACCTTCGACGTATGGGATATAAATTCGATAACATTGGTCGGAACGGCGACGCCGGCCGTGACCAATCAAGCGCCGACCGGCATTACGCTGAGCAACAACACCGTAGCCGAGAATGCGGGAGCGAATGCTGCGGTAGGGACCCTATCGACAACGGATCCGGATAACGGGGACACGCATACGTATTCGTTAGTGGCCGGCACAGGCGACGATGACAATAGTAAGTTTAACGTTGCAGGCACTGCGCTAAGAGCGACTAGCTCGTTAGACCACGAGACGCAGTCAGCGTACACGGTCAGGATCCGAGCGACAGACAGCGGTGGATTGTCGGTTGAGCAAGCCTTCACGATCAATACGATTGATGTGGACGAGATTGCTCCGACGATCGATGGCGTGAACTTGCCGGAGCAGAAGACTTACGGAAGCGGCAAAAATCTGGATTTTACGCTGGACATGAGCGAGGAGGTCGTCGTTACAGGAGCTCCGGAGCTATCGTTGACCGTAGGAGCAGAGCAGCGTAAAGCCGTGTATGTTCCGGGCGACAGCAGTTCTACGCAGATGCTGTTCCGGTACACCGTTGTCGCCGGTGAAGAGGATGATGACGGCGTCAGTCTATCAAGTCCCGTTGCCCTTCCTGGCGGTGCCGCCATTAAGGATTCGGCAGGGAACAATGCGGCTCTTACATTCGCAGTAGATACGGCTCATATGAGTCAGGTGCTGGTAGAAGCGGTGTCTCCACTGGCGCCTGCGATTACTTCGCCTGCCGATGGCAGTATCGTTACGGCTAAGCGACCTGTATATACGGGTACGACCGAGGCCTACAGCACAGTCCGAGTAACCGTGGACAGCGGCTCGCCCAACACGGTTACGGATACCGACGGTGACGGAGCATGGTCCTTGGCGCAGCTTACGGATCTTGCTGAGGGATCGCATACGATTCGTGTTGTTGCCATTGATCGCTATGAGAATGCGAGCGGTCCTGCGACGCTAAGCTTCACGGTCGATTCGCTCGCGCCGGCTGCGCCTGTCGTGCAAGAGCCATCGAATAATTCCTCTACCAATGATTCGACCCCTACTATCAAGGGTACGGCAGAGGCGGGAAGTACTGTAACGATCATTGTAGATGGCGATGAAGTGAGTCAACAAGCGGCTGTTGCGGGAAATTGGGAATATACGCCTGCGACAGCGTTGGCGGATGGTTCTCATACGGTCAAGGCCAGAGCCGTTGATCAAGCCGGCAATGTCGGACCGGACTCTAGCGAACATACATTCACGGTCGATACGATCGCACCGGCGGTAGAGAGCGTGAATGTACCGGCAGACGGGGCGTATCGCGAGGGACAGGCCTTGAACTTCACCGTGAACTACGACGAGAAGGTCACGGTCGATACGGCAGGCGGCACGCCGTACCTGAATCTGACGATCGGCTCGACGGGCCGGACGGCCGCGTACGTGTCGGGCAGCGGCACCCAAGCGTTGCTCTTCACCTACACCGTACAGGCAGGCGAGACGGACGCCGACGGGATCGAGCTCGGCGCATTGGCGCTCGGCGGCGGCACGATGAAGGATGCGGC
>JAEZCJ010000063.1 GCA_023433615.1 Bacillota bacterium
TCGAAGGCTGCGGCAACTCGCAGAACTGCGTGCGCGCTTGTCCGAAGGGCATCCCGCTGACGACGTCGATCGCGGCGATCAACAAGGATACGACGAAGCACTTGTTCAAGAAGTGGCTTAGCATGTAAGAAGGAGGGCCCGGAGAAATCCGGGCCTTTTTGCGTTACTAGGGGAATGGAGGCGGTCAGCTCCGCGCATGTATCGCTCTCCGGCCGCAGTTGTCCGCTCTTTGCCTGGATGAGACGATGCGGTGGAAAAGGGCTCCCAAAGGCGGACGTAAACTCCTCCGAGCGATACTTCGCTGCGCTTCCCTCCGTCCACCCCACACCGGCTTAGCCGGGCTTAGGGGAGGCAAAGGCGCGGCGGATTGCATGCACGCCGCGCGGGTGGGGTTGGCTCAACCTGCGGTTGAGGGGGAAGGAACGGGACTCTACGAATGCGCGATACCCATAATGGCGTGGATCTTATACAATGAAGCCAAGATACGATGGAAGGGCGGAGCTGCCGAATGGCAATCGACTATGGATCAAGCCTGTCTAAGCAGATCGGCTTGCTGCGCAAGCAATATGGGTATACACAAGAACAATTGGCGATTAAGCTTGGCGTAACTTATCAAGCGGTTAGCAAATGGGAGAATGGGCAGTCCTGTCCCGACGTCATGCTTCTCCCCGTAATGGCCGAGACGTTCGGGATCACGCTTGACGAGCTGTTCGGCAGGAGCATGATCGATCTTCAGCAAGGGCTCGTCGCGGAATATCGGCTCGACGGCAATGCTCAGGATAGCAGCGGCAATGAACGGCACGGGACTGTCTCGGGAGCGGTCTCCGGCGTGGATCGATTCGGCAGGCATGGCGGTGCCATGCATTTTGACGGCATCGACGATTACGTCGTCGTGGATCCGGCGCCTCGGTTGCAGTCGAGCGGCTTTACGCTATCCGTCTGGTGCCGCTATGACGTCCACGCGCAACCGGAAGGCTGGTGCCATGCAATCGTATCGCAAGACGGCCATCATCAGCGGCGCGTATTCCAACTGAGCACGTACGATTCGAGCATTACGTTTCATCGATTCCTGACCGAGCCCGATCTCTATATCGATTCCCCGCTTCGTGCAGGCTATTGGTATCACATCGTCGTCGCATACGAGGCCCGACGGTTTCGGCTCTACAAGAACGGCGAGCTAATCAGCGAGATGGAGGGGAACTTTGCTATCGCGGATGACGAGCCGCTCTATATCGGTCGCAAGTCAACGGACGAGCCTTACTTCTATTATCGCGGCTTGATCGATGATATTCGGCTGTACAACCGAGCGCTTCGCGAAGGCGAGATCATTGCGCTGTTCAGAGAGAACGGCTGGTCTCCGGTACCGGAGCCTGACTTACCGCGTCAAGAAGAGCGAGCGTTGCCCGTGTTGGATAGCGTGGAGGACGTCCTGATGCCGGTATCGGTTCAGCATATCGATGCTGCGGCAGCGTGGTACGAGGAACATCTAGGATTCAAGCCGTTAATGGAGCAGGCGGGAGATTTCTACCTGATGACGCTATGCAAGGGGCCGAATCTGCTTTTGCAAGGGATTGAGGGATCGGATTCGTCGGAGGCGAATGCGAGCTCGGATGCGGATCGCGAAGCGCGGTTTCATTTCAAGACAAGGCGCGAGCTGGGACCGCTTAAGGAGACGTTGACGGCAGCCGGAGCCTCGGAGACGGAGATTCGCGATACGGGGTTCGCCTGGTTCCTGACCTTGCGCGATCCGTTCGGTCAGCGGTGGACAATCATGCGCGAATATCGTTAAATCACGGACGCGCACTCCTATGGTGAGCGTGCGCGTAGACCGCTTGAGGCAGAAGCCTTGAGCGGTTTTTCTAGTTACTGGTTCATCTTGGAATAATTTGCGGATATCTGCGGAACTTGCCGATTCTCGTGTCGCGAATAGTGAGATTTATACAATGAATTCTATAGTTCTTTGGGTGTTGAGGATGCCGCATGACGAAGTAATATGGATAGGAATGGATTGGAAGCGCTTCCCTAGGGAGGGCTGCGATCTATCGCATCGAATCAGACAAATGGAGGGATGAGTAAGAATGCGGGGGAAATATCAGGTATTCGTGTCCTTACTGCTGGCGATCGCAATGTTGATCCCGCAGGTATGGATCGCTCCGGCGGCTAGCGCTGCCGTCGGAGATATTGTCATGTCCGGCAATTTCGACTCGGGAACGGACGGTTGGTTCAAGCGAGGCACGGAGACCGTCACGCAGTCGACTAACACCGCGCAGAGCGGGACAGGCAGTCTGAAGACTGAAGGCAGGACAGAAACATGGAATGGACCGGGACTGGATCTCAATAGTTTGATCCCGGGGGCTACATACGAATTCTCGATCTACGGCAAACTGCTGGAGGGTACATCGGGGTCCGCGACACTCATCCTGTCCATCAATCAAGAGGGCTTGCCCGATGACGGCGGCCGATATCTCAATCTGAAGTACGAGCAGGTGTCCGCCGATAGCTGGACGGAGCTGAAAGCCAGCCATACGCTGAACACGAGCGCCACGAGCTACCAGCTGTACGTGCAATCAGACAACGCAACGGTGTCTTATAACCTCGATACGTTCTCCGCGAAGCTGACGGCGCTTCCGGACGGCTATGAGGAAGGGGGCAGCACGGTATTCACGTATGACTTCGAAGACGGCCTGCAAGGCTGGACGCCGAGAGGATCAGCCCAGGTGGCGACCGTAACGGACGAAGTATACGGCGGAGCGCAATCGCTCCATGCATTCGGCCGCACGGCTGCGTGGCACGGAGCGGAGCTAACCAACGCCGAGCTTGAATCAGGCGCTACGTACAAGGTAACGGCGCGCGCGAAGCTGAAGTCCGGCCAGTCCGTGACGACCGCGAATATTAAGATGTCGGAGAATGACGATAACGCGTTCCCGCAGATCATCGGCGAGACGCCTGTGAACGATACGGAATGGACGCTGCTGCAAGGCACGTATACTGCGACGGTTACGAAGATCTATTTTGAAGCGCCGAATGATGCTGCGGTCAGCTTCCTGATCGATGACGTCCGCATCGAGATGATATCCCCTGCGCCGGACGATCCGGGCACCGGACATGTGTTCAACTTTGACGACGGCACGACTCAGAAATGGTCCGCACGCGGCGCAGGCACCGTAACGGTGACAAGCGATCATGCCCGTTCGGCGCCGAACGGCTTGCAGCACAGCGGCAGGACCGACTCATGGAATGGCCCGAGCCTGAATGTGCTGAACATCATGGAGGCGGGCAGGACGTATAACGTCAGCGGGTACGTCATGCTGCCGGGCAAGACGGGCGATGCCAGCGAGGTCAAGCTGTCCGTTGAACGTAAGGGTATCGGTGAGGATGCGCAGACAGGCTGGGATACGATCAATAGCGCTCAGATCGGCGACAGCGGCTGGGTGCAATTGTCCGGCACGTACCAAGTCGCATCGGAGATGGCGGTTCTTACGCTGTACGTGGAGAGCTCGGATGTCGCTGACGTGATCGTCATCGATGACATTAAGATCGAAGAAGCGCTTGATCAATCCGGCATCACGGCCGATTATGAGGACGGCACTACGCAGGGCTTCACGCGCAGGAACGGCGCCGGCGGCATCGAGGCCACGACCGCCGACAGCCATGGCGGACAATACAGCCTGCTGACGACGGCTGAATCGCAATATGACGGGCCGATCCTGAATGTAATGGGCAAGATGCACCGGAATCACGAATACCGCTTGTCCGGCTGGGTGAAGATGGCGCCTGGGCAAGAGCCGACGCGGCTGAGAATCAGCGTGCAATCCGGCGATAATGCCTATGCCAACGTATCCGCGAACGCCACGGTAACGGATGCGGAATGGGTTCAGCTGTCGGGCAATTTTACGCTCAGGACCGTGCCGACCGTTTTGCGGGCCTACGTGGAGACGGCTGACGACAACGGCGGTCCGAGATCGTTCTACCTGGACGATTTTACGCTTGCGTATGTTGGACCGGTAGCGGGACCGCTCCCGATCCAGACCGAGCTGGATAATCTCAAAGATCTGTATGCCGACTACTTCAAGCTCGGCGCTGCCGCAGAACCGGATAAATTCACGGGTACGGCGAACCAGCTCTTGCTGAAGCACTATAATTCGGTCGTCGCCGAGAATTCCATGAAACCGGCCTCGATCGCGCCGAATCCGACGGACCGCATCTACACAGCGGCAGACCAGGTCGCGGACTATGCGAGGAATAACGGCATGGATCTGCGCTTCCACACGCTGTTGTGGCACAGCCAAGGGGCGGACTGGATGCTCAAGGACGGGGATACGTTCCTGACGCGCACGCCGGAGAACGAAGCGCTCATTCTGAGCCGGCTCACGGCCTACATCGAGGAAGTCGTTCCGCAATATGCGGATATCGTGACCTCGTACGATGTCGTCAATGAGGTAATCGACGAGGGCAGGCCTGACGGCATGCGGGATAGCATGTGGTATCGATTGACCGGAGATCGATTCATTCGCACCGCATTCACGGAGACGCGAAGAGTGCTGGATGAGCTGTATGCCGCAGATCCCGTTGAGTATGCAGCGGCAGGCGTTGCGAAGCTGTACATCAACGACTACAGCACGCATGTTCCGAAGAAGCGAGATTTCCTGTTCGATCTGGTGACAAGGCTGAAGGCGGACGGCGTCCCGATTGAGGGAGTTGGCCATCAGACGCATATTAACATCACCGGACCTTCGATTCAGCAAATTTCCGATTCCATCCGCAAATTCGCGGAAGCGGGCTTCGATACGCAGATTACCGAGCTAGACATCTCGGTGTATTCGAACCCAGGCACGGTATACGATACGGTCCCTGAAGACATTCAGGTGAAGCTGGGCTATCGATACAAGGAACTGTTCAAGGAGCTTGTCAAACTCGATGAGATGGGCAAGACAGCGGGCAATCCCGAAGGCTGGATCAGCAATGTCACGCTGTGGGGAATTGCGGACGATCACACTTGGCTGCATAACTTCAACAACATTACGCGCCAAGATGCTCCGCTCCCGTTCGACAAGCGGCATCAGGCCAAATTGGCATACTGGGGAATGGTTGAAGCGGTGAAAGAGATCGTGCCATCCAAGCTCCCGCTCTTGACGAAGATAGGCAATACCGCGCAGGGAACGCCTGTCGTGGACGGCAAGATCGACGATGTGTGGAATAGAGTGGTTGCCTTGCAGACGGAGTCTTCCGAAACGTTCGGCGCTGGCTTCAAAACCCTATGGGATACGGATCATCTGTATGTTCTTGCGGATGTCCGGGACAGCGTGAAGACGGCAGAAGACAAGCTTGAGCTCTTCATTAAGAACGGCGGCAGCTTCACGAAGCATGAGATTCCGAGAAGCGCGGCACAAGGCGTGACCGAGAAGGCGGGCGGCTATCTCGTGGAGGCGGCCATTCCGCTTAGCGGCAACACGCTGGGCAAGCAGGTGAGCTTCGACCTCCGCGTCACGACGGGCGGCGCGCAGGACGGATCGGAACACGGCCAGAACGGCGCGATCCTATCGTGGAGCGACCCGCGCAATATGCAGCATCAGGATACGGCCGGCTACGGCGCGCTGACGCTCGTCGCGGCGCCGAAGTACGCGACGGCGCGCATGGGCACGCCGACGATCGACGGCGTGGCCGACGCGATATGGAACAGCGCGAGCGAGCAATCGACTGGCGTATGGGTAGAAGGGACGAGCGGGGCTACCGCCAAATTCAAGACGCTGTGGGATGCAGACAACCTGTACATCTACGCTGTCGTGAACGATACCGTGCTAAGCGATGCGAGCGACAACGCTTGGGAAGAAGATTCGATCGAAATTTTCGTCGATCAGAACAACGGGAAGACAGACTCTTATGAGGATGACGACGGCCAATACCGCATTAACTTCAACAACGTGAAGACAGTCGGCGGTCACGCCAATGAAGACAATTATTCTTCGGCTGTGACGATCGTGGACGGCTTCGGTTATGTCGTTGAAGCGGCGATCAAGCTCGATACGATTACGCCGGCTGCAGGAACCGTAATCGGTTTCGACATTCAAGTCAATAACGATGAGGACGGGAACGGCAGCAGGGACAGCGTCGCGAATTGGGCGGATCCTTCGGGTCAGTCTTATCAGAACACTTCGATGTTCGGCGTGATTGAATTTGCGAATCAGCCGACTCCGTCGACGACGCCTAGCATTCCGAAGCAGCCGGAACAAGCGCCAGGCACGCCGGTGCAGAAGAAGCTGGCAGAGGCTGAACTGCAGGAACTGCTGGCTAAGGCCAGCGTGAACGAAAATGGCAAGAAGGAAATCGTCATCGATATGGCTTCGGGTACTGCCGGAAGCGGCTACGAAGCGGTACTTCCGCCTGCCGCATTGGATAGCAGCGAGTCTTATGTCATTGTCGTCACAACGGATGCGGGGACGGTTCGCCTTCCAAGCAACATGCTGACGGGCGTGGATGCGCCGGCCGGCAGCGTATCCTTGCGAATCGGAGCGGCAAGCTTGGACAATGTGAGCGAGTCGGTTCGCCTGCGGATCGGCAGCAGGCCGGTCGTTGACCTGCAGCTGCTCGTGGAAGATCAAGCGATTGCCTGGCGTAACCCGAATGCTCCGGTAACGGTCGCGCTTCCATACCAGCCGACCGCAGATGAATTGCAGAATCCTGACAGCATCGTCATCTGGTATTTGGATAACGAAGGCAACGCGACCGCGGTGCCGAACGGCCGTTACGATGCGAAGACTGGCACCGTCGTGTTCTCGACGACGCATTTCAGCACGTATGCCGTAGCAGTGGTGGAGAAGACGTTCGACGATATTAGCGCGCTCAGTTGGGCTAAGGCTGCGATCGAGGCGATGGCTGCACGCGACGTCGTCCAAGGTATTTCCGAGACCGCGTTCAATCCCGGTGCAGACATCAAGCGCGCAGACTTCTTGCTGCTGCTGGTTCGTGCCTTAGGACTGCAGAGCGAAGGAGGCTCGGCATTCACCGATGTAGCGGCAACTGCCTACTACTATGATGCGGTTCGTATTGCGAAGGGTCTTGGCATCGCCAAAGGGATTGGAGACGGCAGCTTCAATCCGTTGTCGCCGATCACGCGTCAAGAGATGATGGTGCTCACGACGCGGGCGCTAGCAGCTGCCGGGCAGTCGGTCGAAGCCTCCGGCTCACTCAGCGGTTTCGCCGATGCATCCGACGTTGCGGATTATGCCGCAGACAGCGTGGCTAAGCTGGCCGCTGCGGGAATCTTGAAAGGGATGGACGGCCATATCGAGCCAGACGGACTGGTGACGCGTGCGCAAGCCGCTGTCATCCTCTACCGCGCAATGGGCTTCGAATAACCGCCGATGAAGCACGAACAACAACGAAGAGCGTCTCCCCGACGGGGAGACGCTCTTCGTTGTTGCTGCACTTCGCGCGAGCAGGGCCGATCGAGCTCATGCTCATGCCGCTCGATGCTGCTACATCCATTCCTCGCCCCATTGCTGGATGGAGAGAATGACGGGCTCGAGGCCGCGGCCCTTGTCCGTTAATTCGTATTCGATGCGAACAGGCATCTCCGGGTAGACGTTGCGCTTGACGACCTCAAGATGCTCGAGCTCCTTCATGCGGTCGGTCAGCATCTTGTCGCTCATCTCCGGGATCTGCTCCTTGATTTCCTTGAACCGCTTCGGACCGCCAAGCAATACGCGGATAATGAGTCCCGTCCACTTCTTGCCGAGCAGCTCAGCGGCAGATTCGTATTTCGGACACATCTTCGAATAATCCACCGGTCTTCACCCCACTTTCTATTAGTGTATCATGACCGCACACAAAAGGTAAGAGATATCGAAAAATACTCAACAACTTAATTAAAGTAATTTACTTGACTTTAGTAAGTTATTATCATATGATTGCATCAAGCGAAACGCTCATATAGGATACAGGGGAGAGATCGGAAATGGAAGACTGGGGCATTCTAATTATACGGGTGATTATCGGGCTGTTGTTCATCGGACACGGCGCGCAGAAGCTATTCGGCTGGTTCGGCGGTTACGGCTTGAAAGGGACGGGCGGCTGGCTGGAATCGATCGGGATGAAACCGGGCATTGCGATGGCGCTGGCGGCGGGGCTGTCCGAAGTCGCAGGCGGTCTGATGTTCGCGCTCGGATTGTGGATGCCGATCGCGGCGCTGCTGATAGCGGCGACGATGCTGGTCTCGATCGTGAAGGTGCATGGAACGAACGGTCTGTGGGTGACGCAGAACGGGTATGAATACAACCTGGTCCTGATCGCGATCGCGGTCGGCGGCGCGCTCATCGGCGCTGGCGAATACTCGCTGGATGCAGTCTGGTTCGAATAAGCGCAAGTATGGCAGGAGGAGGAGACGCGATGATACAAGTCTATCCCGCAGCAGAACGCTACCATGCCGACCACGGCTGGCTGCAATCGCATTTTAGCTTCGCGTTCGCGGATTATTACGATCCAGACAATATGCAATTCGGCCCGATGCGGGTGCTGAATGACGATGTCATCGCAGCGGGCAAAGGCTTCGGCATGCATCCCCATCGCGAGATGGAGATCGTGACGCTGGTGCTTAGCGGGGAGCTGGAGCATCGGGACAGCGGCGGCCACCGCGCGGTCACGTCTTGGGGCGGCATTCAGCGGATGTCGGCCGGGACGGGCATCTATCATTCGGAGATGAACCCGTCAGCGGCAGAGCCGGTAACGCTGCTGCAGATGTGGTTCCAGCCGGAAGTACGGGGGATAGCGCCTTCCTATGAGACGACGAAGTTCGATCCGGCCGCGCTGCGCAATACGCTGGTGCCGATCGTATCGCATGCCGGGGAGGCCGGGACGATCGCGAAGATTCATCAGGACATGACCATCTATCTGTCGGAGCTTGAAGCTGGAAGAGCGGTGACATTCGAGCAGCCGGAGGGCCGGTTGATTTTCCTCTTCGTATTGGAAGGCGGCGTGTCTCTCTCGGCAGGCGCGGAGCTCGGATCCCGCGATTCGGCGCGCATCGACCATACGTCAGCCTTAACGGTATCGTCTACGGCCGGCGCACGGTTCATGCTGATCGATCTTCCGGATGTCGCGGACTAAGCTGCGTACCATGCAAGCAGCGTTTGCGAGAGACCCCCGTGCTTGAATTCGAATAATGTGGCATACTGGACGTATGCTGCGGCAATTCGGGCAAGGACGAGGGGAATGGAACCGATGGACAACGAACAACGGCAGGACAACGATCGCGAGCCTGAGACCAAGAAAATCTCGCTTGCGGAGATGGCGAAGCGGAAGCTGGAGCTGAATAAGGCCGGGAGCGGCGTTCACGGCGGCAAGCATGCAGGCCATCAGCCGACAGGCACGAAGAAGATGAAGAGCCAGATGACGAAGAAGGTCAATAACCAGAAGAAGCGGACAGGCGTATAACGCTGTCCGCTTCTTCGTATGAGGCCGGATTAAGCAAGCTTGTGTGCGGCGACTGCAAGCATCGACGCGCTGGAGGCTGCATGATGGTGCACGCCGGCATAGTTGCGGAGATCGCCGCGGTAGACCGCTTCCAGCCGCTTGGAACGCTCGAAGTCGCCAGGCTTCGTAAGGGAGGCCGGCTTGCCGGAGAGCGATTCGCCGTGCGAGGCGAATAGATGCTCCACGAATTGCGAGCAGAAGTAGGCATTCTCGCGCTGCCAGTCGATTCCCGCGAGCAGCGTGAACAGTCCGGCGAGGTTATACCCATATCTGGAGGGATCCTCGGACATCGATTGGATCTGCTTCCGCATGCGTCGGAATGCGCTTAGCTCCACCGAGCAGCGGAAGATGGCGCTTGGCGTTGCGCGGCGCCGATCGCGAATGAGGTCGCCCCATACCTTCTCGCGGACGAATCCGCCGGAGAATGCATTCATCGGATGCTTGCGCCCGAAGCTGTATATGTCCTTCAAGCCTTCATCGAATGCCACGGAGGCGTGATTGAGCGGCTCGCCCGTGAACAAACCGATGCACTTGGAGAACGAGGTTCCTGTATTGGTCAGCACTACATAGATATCGCGTGTCATTGTTCGATCACCCTGCCGCACATTTTTCCTCGCTGCTATGGAAGTGGAGATAGCTGCGATTGGAGGATTGATTCCAATTGTAGCGGGTAAGGGATGCATGCGTAACCGTCCGGGGACCTGATGGGCACCCGGACCTCAGGCGGGGAAGTAGCTGGCAGACAGACGGGGCTAACGGTTCAGGAAGCGCTGCCCGTACTCGCCGTGGGGGTGGATGCTGGCGTGCTCCGTCTGAATGGTCGCATGCCGAATGCCGTATACCTGCTCCAGCTTCTCGTTAATGGCCAGTATCGCGGTATACGGCGCTTTGCCCGCCTGCAGAAAAACATGCGCCGTGAGCGAATAATGCTCGGTGGAAATGGACCAGAGGTGCAACTCGTGCACGTCCTCTACGCCTTCGACGGATCGGATCGTCGCACGTACTTCCTCCAGATCGAAACGGCTCGGCACGGATTCCATCAGAATCAGATAGGATTCTCGAATGATGCGTATGCCGCCTGCGCAGATAATGCATCCGATCACGATGCTGATCAGCGGATCGAACCATGATCGCCCCGTCCAATAGATCAGGATCGCGGAGAGGATGACACCGATCGAGCTGAGCAAATCTCCGATAAAATGCCATAGCGCGCTCTGCACGTTCAGATTGCGTTCTTCCTTCATGCTGCGGCTCAGCACGATCGTCAGCACGATATTGACGGCAAGCCCGATCGACGCGATGATAAGCATCAGCTGGAAGTCTATCGCCTCGGGATTGGAGAAGCGGCGGACGCCTTCGATGAAGATGCCGACCGCTATGGCGACGAGAGCCAGGCCGTTCAGGAAGGAAGCGATAATTTCGAAGCGCAGATAGCCGAACGTGAATCGCGCATTCGACTGCCGGGAAGCAAGATAGATGGCGGTCATGCTAAGTCCAAGCGCGATGACGTCGGAGACCATGTGCGCGGAATCGGACAGCAGGGCCAGCGAATGGCTCAGCAGTCCTCCGACAAGCTCGACGACCGTGAAGAAGAGGGTCAGCAGCAGCGTGATCCATAGCGATCGCCGCGACGCGGCCTGTTCCTTGACATGGCGGAGATGGTGATAGTCGCCCATGAGAGACCTTCTTTCCGATGTCGTTAATGGGAGGGTAATGAATTGTTACACAATTGCAATGCTGTTGTTACGCGCCCATCATACAAGGGGGCTAATATAATAAGCAAGACCCCCTTTTTATATACCCTTTGGGACCCGCCGCTCTCGGCTGGTCCCCCTTTTTTGTGTAAGGGTATCGTATTAGGGGGTCTTCTGCTATGACGAATATTACAACGGAACGACGACAGGCAGCTTCTGACGGTAAAATACCCACTGCTTGAAGCCGATCTCCTTCAGGCGCTTCTGCACCAGTTCGAAGTCTTCACCGATACGGCCGGGGTCATGCGCATCCGAACCGAACGATATATCGACGCCGTAAAAGTGCGCGCGCTCCAGAATCGCGTCGGAAGGATACCAGCCGCCGACATCCTTGGTTCGGCCTGAAGTATTGACCTCGATCGCGATTCGGCACTCGGCGATCACCTTCAGGGTCTCGTCGATGGCGCTCTCTGCCGCAATGTCGGAGAAGGCGGGGTAGTAGCCCTTCATGGCATCGATATGGCCGAGGATCTGGAACATGCCGCTCTTGGCCGATTCGGCGATAAGCTCGTAATAATGAACCTTCTCTTCAATCTGGCGAGCTTGAGATAGATTCTTCCAGCGATTGCGATTGAAGATGCTGACGCCCCGCGTCTGATGGACAGATCCGATGATATAATCGAACGGGTGCGGTTCGTAAGCGCGCCGATAGACATCGGCATGCTCCGGGTAGAAGTCCGATTCTACGCCGAGCAGCACCTCGATACGGTCCTTGTACCGTTCCTTGAGGCGCAGTACCTCATTCACGTAGTTAGCGAAGTCGCTGCGAGCCATCGCGATTCGCGGCTGCGGCTGGTCATCCCGATGGGCAAAATACGGCGAATGGTCGGAAATGCCGATAACGTGAAGGCCGGCATCGATCGCCGAACGAATGTAATCCTCGATCTCGCCCTCCGCGTGACCGCATCGGATGTGATGCGTGTGCAGGTCGAATTTCATAACGGCATGCAGCCCTCCTTATCTGAGTCGTCCATTGTGTCCTTACTCGCTGCTGATGAACTGATCCTCCGGCATGCCCTTCAGATCGCTGAGAAACTGCTGCATCGCCGAATTGATATAGCGCCCCGACTTGTAGACCACGCCTACCGGATGGCTGGTCTCCAGCTCGTTCACCTTCACCATATGCAGCGTTCCGCGCCTAAGCTCGTCGGTAATCGACAGCTTGGAGACGATCGCGACGCCGAGATTGATCTCGACCATCCGCTTCACTTCCTCGCTGGAGGACAGCTCCATGACGATGTTCGGCTCGATCCCGTAGCTCTTGAAGAGCTGGTCCACGAAGCGCCGGCCATGCGTATCCTGCGAGAGCATGATGAACGGCATGTTCTTTAGTTTATCCACCGTCGTATGCTTAAACCCGCTGAGCGGATGGTCCAGCGACACGATCAGCTCGAACGTGTCGTAATAGAGCACGGAGGTCAGCAGGTTCGGATTGCGTTCGGACAAGTACGTGATGCCGATATCGATCGAACCGCTCTCGACGCTGGCCATCACCTGCGATGACGGCATGGAGTTGATGGTCGTCTTAATCATCGGGAATTGATTCTGAAAATAAGATAATACCCGAGGCAGAATCTGGATGGCGAACGAAGACGTGGTGCCCAGCATGATGTGGCCTTGCGGCGTCTCGTTGAGATCGGAGAGCTTGTGCTTGAGTTCCTCGACGATGCCCAGAATCCGCTCTGCGTGCTCGAGGAACACTTGGCCCCGATCGGTAAGCGTGACGGGCTGATTGCGGTCGATCAGCTGTGTCTTGAATTCGTCTTCCAAGCTCTTGATCTGCGCCGATACGGCCGGCTGCGTCAGGTTAAGCAGTTCGCCGGCCTTGCGGAAGCTCATCGTCTTCGATATGGTGAGCAGCGTTTCGAGCTGACTGATGTTCACGCGGTCCCCTCCTTCGTCCGATGATGTATCCCTCTATTATAAATTAAACCATCCCACCCGGCAATTTAACGATGCCACTTGTGATCACGATGCGGATGCTTCGATGCTTAGTCGACGTCGAATCTTGAACGCTGGCGCAATTTCCGGTGCTCACGTAGGATTTGCCTGCAAGCGTATGCTTCCGATGTGCGTTTCCTACGGAAACGCTGGAGCTCCTCAATTGCTACCATCGTCCAACATTCTCGGTGCTGACAAGTGGCACTTTAGAAATACGTTGTACGTAACGTCAAATGATGACACCAATTTACGCAATCTTTAGGAGGATAGGACCGGGCGCTGTCGAATTGGTTCGTAGATGATTCCGGCCGAAGGGCAGTACGGACCGGGAAAGAAGGAGGAACGGGATGGATCGAATGAAGGTTCGGGCGTGGGTGCAGTACGATTGGGCCAATTCCGCATTCGCGACGACGATGCTTGCGGCCGTGCTTCCTATTTATTACGAGAGCGTAGCCGGTGCAGGGCTGCCTGGCAACACGGCGGAAAATTATTGGGGCTTCACGCAGACGGTCGCGATGCTGCTGGTTGCGATCCTGTCGCCGATTCTCGGCGCCATCGCGGATTATACCGGTGCCAAGGTCAGGTTCCTGACCGGGTTCGCAGTGGTTGGCGCTCTTGCAAGCGCATGCATGGCACTCGTTGGAGAAGGGGATTGGATGCTCGCCTCCGTGCTCATTGTCATCGGCACGCTGGGCTTCTCGGGGGGCAACACGTTCTACGATTCGCTGCTGACCGATCTTGTTCCTATCGAGAAGCGGGATATCATCAGCGCACGCGGCTATTCGATGGGCTACCTGGGCGGCGGACTGCTGCTAGCCGTGAACCTCGTGATGATCGAAGGCTGGGAGATGGTCGGATTCCCGGACAAGACGACGGCGACGCAGGTCGTGTTCCTGACCGTCGGCATTTGGTGGCTCCTGTTCGCTCTGCCGCTCTTCCGCCGCGTGAAGGATGTGCCGCGGAATCGGCAGGCGGCGTTCGGGTCGGTCATTCGCACTAGTTTCGCCAATCTGGGGCGAACGCTGCGCAGCATTCGGCGCTACCCGCAGCTATCTAAATACATGTTGTCGTATTGGTTCTTCAACGACGGCATCAATACGATCATCCTGATGGCGACCGTATACGGGAGCGGCATCGGCATCGGCACGACGCATCTCATCACGGCGCTGCTCATTACCCAGTTCGTGGCCTTCCCGTGCACGCTGCTGTTCGGCCGGTTCGCCGCACGGTCCGGCGCGAAGCGTGCGCTATACGCATCGCTTGCGATCTATGTGCTGATCGTCGTGCTCGGTTACTTCATGACAAGCGAAGTCCATTTCTATGCACTCGCGATTATGGTCGGTCTCGTCCAAGGCGGCAGCCAGGCAACGGCGCGATCGATTTATGCGAACCTTGTGCCGCCGTCCCGTTCGGCTGAATTTTTCGGCTTCCTCAGCCTGTCGAGCAAGTTCTCGTCCGTCGCCGGGCCGTTCGTATTCGCCGTGACGGGAACGATCACCGGCTCCAGCCGGCTCGCGATATTGTCGCTGATCGCCTTCTTCATTATCGGTATCGCGTTGCTGACGCGCGTCGATCTCGTGAAGGGCCGGGCCGAAGCGCTTGCCGAGGAAAGCGGCTCCGTGTAGCTGGGCGGCAGAACGGCATAGCGGGAAATCATATACCTATTTCGGGGCTAAGACCTCTCCTGCAGAAAGGAGCGATCGTCCGAAATTTACTGGTAGGAATCGCGCAAGACGGTATTTGGCCGGGAATAGTGGACGTTTTTCACGCTATCGAATTTCCAGAATAACAAGGCGCGGTTCCCGCTCTGGGAGCCGCGCCTATTAGCTTGCTAAGCGTGCAGTTTTCAATGGCGGTTGTCAGCGCCAAGAAGGTTGAACGATGGCAGAAAGTGAGGAGCGGAGCTCAACGCTTTCGCAGAAATCGACTTCGGAAGCATCTGCCGGCAGACCTATCTGAGCACCTCCAGCGTTTCGTGAGAAACGCGCATCGGAAGCATACGCTTTAGCTTCGCCAGCGTTCAAGATTCGGCGTCGAGCATGCTTCGCGTCACTTCGCGATCGCAAGCGCCCGCTACAGCCAATCCTTCTTCTTGAATATATAGAACATGCCCAGACCGAGCAGCAGCATGCCGCCGAGCAGGAAGTACGAGGCTCCCGGCAGATGTACGCCGGGCAAGTAGTCGAGGTTCATTCCGTAGAGGCCGGTGATGAACGTGAGCGGCATGAAGATCGTCGTCAGCGCCGTGAAGACGCGCATGATCTCGTTCGCCCGGCCTGCTAGGCTGGATTGGTATGCCTCGCGCAAGTTAGCCATCAGATCGCGATAGGTGTCGAACGCCTCCGCGATCTTTACCGCATTCTCATAAATATCGAGGAAATACTTCTGCAGCTGGTCGTCGATCAGCTTCAGGTCTTTCTTGTTGAGCGTATAGATAACTTCCTTCTGCGGGCCGAGCACCTTCTTCAGCCACAGTATTTCGCTTCGAAGCCCGATGATCTCTTCCAGATGCGTCTTCTTCGTATGCATCAGGATGTCCTCTTCCAGCTTCTCGATCCGCGTCTCGATCCGATCGCCGACGAGGAAGTAATTGTCGACGACAAGGTCGACGAGATGGTAGAGGAACCGATCGGGCCGGTCGACCGCTTCTTCGAGCAGTCTAGGCTTAAGCGAGCGAAGCTCATTGATTTTTTGCTTGGTGACGGTAATGATCGAATGGCGGCCGAGAAAAATGTTCAGCGCCCGCAAATGGATCTCCTCGTCGTCAAACCGGATGCTGTTAATTACGATAAAATAATGGCCGTCATGCACTTCGATCTTCGGACGCTGCTCCTCCTCGCTGAGGCAATCCTCGACCTCGAGATCATGCAGGCCGAACAGCGGCTGCAGCACCTCGAGATCATCGACGTCCGCGTCGATCCAGTAGAAGCCTTCGAGCGGCGGCTCGATCGCGGCTTGAACCGACTCGACCGGCGTGAACACGCCGTTGTTGACGTGCCGAATCTTCATCTGTCCTCACTCCTTTCCTCCATAAGTCCGTGTTGGACTGCCGGATGCGAGGCGTGAGAATACGGCGGGCTGCCCCCCGCAGCCGCGTCTATCGACGCTGACGTTCAGAGGGGTGCAGAGCCGGCTCCGACAGCCGAACGCGATCCGGTCGTGATGCTAATGGTCGAGCAACTCCCGGGTTGGGTCCATCGCCTTCCATTCGTGCTTTGCACCCCTTTGGCTAATGTGGTGGCGAATGACAGGCTCAAGCCGTTCGAACCTTGTCAATTCCTGTCTAGTATACTCCTGCGCTTCCTTTCCATACAAGCATGAAAATATACCCGCAAGCCCTTCTCTAAGGTATGTCGACGGAGCGCGTGCGGTTCTTGACGGGATGGTCCGGATGAAGTAAAGTAATCATAACGACACTCACACAACTTCATATTTTCTTTCTTATCAAGAGCAGGCGGAGGGACTAGCCCGATGAAGCCCGGCAACCGGCGTGAAGACGCAGCGGTGCTAATTCTTGCGGAAACATTCGTTTCTGAGAGATGAGGGAGGAGGCGCATGTCACAACCATACGGCCCTTTCTCGATCGGAGAAGGGTTTTTCTTATTGCCCTTACCCAGCGTTACCCGATTCACCTTACAGCAAGCAACCCATCTGAAGGAGTGATCCCGATGCCAATCAAAATCCCGGATAGTCTGCCAGCAAGAGAAATTCTCGCCAACGAGAACATCTTCGTCATGGATGAGACGACCGCGTTCCACCAAGACATCCGCCCGCTGCGGATCGTGATCTTGAATCTCATGCCGACGAAGGAGACGACGGAGACGCAGCTGCTCCGTTTGATCGGCAACACGCCTCTGCAGGTGGAGGTCGTCCTGCTGCATCCGAAGACGCACACGTCGAAGAATACGTCATCCGAGCATCTCGAATCGTTCTATAAGACGTTCGACGATATCGCGCACCGCTATTTCGACGGCATGATCATTACCGGCGCGCCTGTCGAGCATCTGCCGTTCGAAGAGGTGACCTATTGGGAAGAGCTGAAGGACATCATGGATTGGTCGCGCAGGCAGGTTACGTCGACGCTTCATATCTGTTGGGCCTCGCAGGCAGGCTTGTACCATCACTACGGCATACCGAAGTACGATCTCGAGGACAAAATATTCGGCGTATTCCCCCACACGGTCGAGAAGCGCAGCGTGCCGCTCTTAAGAGGCTTCGACGAAATGTTCTACGTGCCGCAGTCGCGCCATACCGAAGTGCTCCGCAAGGACATCGAGCAGGTGGCCGACCTTGAGATCCTGTCCGAATCGCAGGAAGCCGGCGTCTATCTGGTAGCATCGAAGGACGGCCGCCAAATCTTCGCGACGGGCCACTCGGAGTACGACCCGCTGACGCTCAAGTTCGAGTACGACCGCGACAAGGCCAAGGGTCTGCGCGTTAACGTGCCGAAGAACTATTTTCCGAACGACGACCCGAGTCTCCTGCCGCTCTCTTCCTGGCGAGCGCATGCGAACCTGTTGTTCTCCAACTGGCTGAACTATTATGTGTATCAACAGACCCCCTTCGAAATCGAACTAGGCGCCAACATATAGGCCGCTTGTGATCGCGAAGTAATGCTCCGAAGCATAATCGGCATCGAATCTTGAACGCTGGCGAAAATTCCGGTGCTCATGTAGCTTTGACTACACTGCGCTCCTCATTTTCTACCATCGTTCAACCTTCTCGGCGCTGACAACCGACCATTTTGAATGGAAAATCCATCTTTATAGAGGAGTTGTGTTATGAGAATCGAAAGTCGTCTTGCCCAGATCGGTTCGGTAAGCGAACCTGTAACGGGGGCGGTTAGCTTCCCGGTGTACCAAGCGACGGCATTCCGTCATCCGAAGCTCGGGGAGAGCACCGGGTTCGATTATTCCCGCACGAAGAATCCGACGCGCGCCATTCTGGAAGAAGCGGCCGCCCAGCTCGAGTCGGGCGACCGCGGCTTCGCCTGCAGCTCAGGCATGGCAGCGCTGCAGACGGTTTTCGCGCTGTTCAGCCAAGGCGACCACCTGCTGGTGTCGCTTGACCTGTACGGCGGTACATACCGGCTGCTCGAGCATATCATGTCGCGCTTCGGCGTAACCTCGTCGTATGTCGATACGAACGATCTCGACGGGCTGGAGGCGCTGCGTACGCCGAACACGAAGGCGATTCTGATCGAGACGCCTACGAACCCATTGATGATGATCACGGATCTGGAGCGGGTCAGCGCATGGGCGAAGAGCAAGGGACTGCTCGTCATCGTCGACAACACGCTTCTCACGCCGTTCTTCCAGCGTCCGATCGAGCTCGGCGCCGATATCGTCGTGCACAGCGCGACTAAGTATCTTGGCGGCCATAACGACGTGCTGGCCGGACTGATCGTAACGAAGGGGCAGGAGCTCTCGGATCGGATGTTCGTGCTGCACAACTCCATCGGCGCGGTGCTCGGACCGCAGGATTCCTGGCTGCTCATGCGGGGAATGAAGACGCTGGCGCTGCGCATGGAACGGCATCAATACAATGCGACGCGCATCGCGGAGTACCTCTTGGGCCACGAAGCGGTTGAAGAGGTCTACTATCCGGCGCTGCCGCATCATCCGGGGCATGACGTGCAGAATCGCCAATCCTCGGGCAACACCGGCATTTTCTCCTTCCGGCTGAAGGATGCGAGATACGTCGAGCCGATTCTGCGGCATATCAAGCTGATTGCGTTCGCCGAGAGTCTAGGCGGCGTCGAGTCGCTGATGACGTATCCGGCCGTGCAGACGCATGCCGATATTCCGGAGGAGATTCGCCGCAAGGTCGGCGTCGACGACCGGCTGCTCCGTTTCTCGGTCGGCATCGAGCACGCAGACGATCTAATCGCGGATCTCGGTGCGGCACTGGAAGCGGCGCAGCGCGAGATCGGAGCGTGAGCCAGATATGACAGAGCAAGGCCATCGCTACGATTTTGACCGCGTGATCGACCGGACGGGGACCGCTTCCTATAAGTGGGATCAATCCGAATCGCTGTTCGGCCGCAAGGACATTCTGCCGCTGTGGGTGGCGGATATGGACTTCGAGGCACCGCGCGAAGTCGTCGACGCGATCGTGAAGCGTGCGGAGCAGGGCATCTACGGCTACACGTTCCGAACGGATGCTTATTATGAGGCGGTGCAGGGCTGGCTGTCGCGGCGTCATGGCTGGGACGTGAAGCGGGAGTGGATTACGTCCAGCCCCGGCGTCGTGCCGGCGCTCAGCATTGCGGTGCTCGCGTATACGCAGCCGGGCGACGGCGTTATCCTGCAGTCGCCTGTGTATTACCCGTTCTACGACGTGATCAAGATGAATGGCAGGGTTGTTGTAGACAACCCGCTGATCTTGAAAGACGGCCGCTTCGCGTTCGATTACGAGCTGCTGGAGCAGCAGGCTGCCGCAGGGGCGAAGTTGCTCTTGCTCTGCAGCCCGCATAACCCCGGCGGACGCGTCTGGACACGCGAGGAGCTGGAGCGGATCGGCGAGATCTGCCTCCGTCACGATGTCGTGATCGTCGCCGACGAGATCCATCACGATCTCGTGCTGCGCGGCCATAAGCACACGCCGCTCGCGTCGATTTCCGAGGCGCTCGCACAATCGTCGGTCACGTGCATTGCGCCGAGCAAGACGTTCAATCTTGCAGGCCTGCAGGCAGCGGCTGCGATCATTCCGAATGATGAGCTGCGGCGCAAATATAATTATTTGCTGAAGACGCTGTCCATTCATATGGAGAGCTACTTCGGACTTACCGCCGTGGAGACAAGCTATACTTACGGCGAGGAGTGGCTCGAGCAACTGATCGATTACTTGGAGGGCAATCTGGCAACGCTTGTCGACTATGTTGAGCGCGAGCTGCCGCAGCTTCGCGTCATGAAGCCGGAGGGGACCTATATGGTCTGGCTGGACTGCCGCGCGATCTCGGAATCGCCGGCCGACCTGAAGAAGCTGATGTTCGAGGAAGCGGGCGTCGCATTCAGCGAAGGCTCCGTCTTCGGCAAGCAAGGCGCAGGCTATCTGCGCGTGAATCTTGCTTGCCGGCGCGCGCTGCTGCAGGAAGCGCTGGAGCTCTTTGGACAGGCTATTCTTGCACGGGCTGGGGCGGAGGGTGAAATTTAACAGTAAGGGATATAATATTATTGACTTTAGTGTCACACAATGTGATAGTATGAAACTAGAAGGAGCGGTACTGTGAATACCACTCCATCTGTTGTACGAGGACTTGGGCAAGCGACACCGCCTAATTGTGTGGAACCGTCAAGCAAATAGCAGTTCTAGGAAGTAACCTGTCTGGTAGCCAGCCGCGCAGGTTATTTTCGTTTATTCTGATTGTTGTGGTTCCAGGTGAATATAAACGTTAGTAGTATCAACAGAAAAGTACCTAGATCGATAACTTCAGAAAGCGAAAATGTCACTCGGCAATCCTCCTTTCAACAGAGGTGCCGAATTGCCACGAAATTCCTGTACTCGGACAATATAACACATTTATCGCTGATGAAGTGAACAATGTGCTGATATGGAACAATTTTAAGTTAAGTCGTGCAGCTCTGCGGATTAATTGTACTAGCGCGATCAGGTGACTGATCGCGCCTATTATGTTACGATGATTAGGATGGTTAACTAGGAGAAGTCCTCAGGAGAAGGAGGGTCCGACTTACATGACACAAGTGGACCGCATATTGCAGCAGACGCTGGACGGACAGCGATTGATGATAGAAGATATCGTGACGCTCTTCGAGAGCGACGAAATCGAGAAGATGGGGCATGCCGCGAACCAGATCATGCTTCGCAAGCATCCCGAACCGATCACGACCTTCGTGGTTGGACGTAACGTGAACTATACGAATATATGCGACGTCTATTGTCGGTTCTGCGCGTTCTACCGCGCACCGGGCTCCGAGGAAGGCTACGTGCTGCCTGACGAGGTCATCTTCCAGAAGATCCAAGAGACGATCGACGTCGGCGGGACCGAGATTCTGATGCAGGGCGGCACGAATCCGAATCTGCCATTCTCTTACTATACGAACCTGCTCCGCGCGATCAAGCAGCGCTTCCCGGACATTACGATGCACTCGTTCTCGCCGGCCGAGATTCATAAGATGAAGGACGTATCGGAGGGCTTGTCGCTTGAAGAAGTCGTACGAGCCATTCATGAAGCCGGGCTCGACTCGCTGCCTGGCGGAGGCGCCGAGATTCTCGATGACCGGACGCGCCGGAAGATCAGCAAGCTGAAGGGCTCTTGGACCGATTGGATGGACGTCATGAAGACGGCGCATCGGATCGGCATGAATACGACGGCCACGATGGTCATCGGCTTCGGCGAATCGATGGAAGAGCGGGCGCTTCACCTTATGCGCGTGCGCGATGCGCAAGACGAATGCATCGCGAACGGCTATGATTCGAAGGGCTTCCTGGCCTTCATTCCGTGGACGTTCCAGCCGGACAACACGAACATGAAGCGCGAGAAGGCGACGCCGGAGGAATACCTCAAGACGCTGGCGATCAGCCGGCTGGCACTCGATAATATCGACAATTTCCAATCGTCTTGGGTAACGATGGGGCCTGAGATCGGCAAGCTGTCGCTCAGCTACGGCTGCAACGACTTCGGCAGCACGATGATCGAAGAGAACGTCGTATCCGCAGCGGGCACGACTCATAAGGTCAATATCTCGCTCATTCTGGATCTGATCCGCCAATGCGGCAAGATCCCGGCACAGCGCAACACGCGTTATGAATTGCTGAAGGTCTATAACGAATCGGATGATGTCGCGCAAGATTTTGTCATGCAGAACTAGAATATCTATCAATACTTGAATTGTGTTACACGCCTATCTTCACATTCCGTATTAGGAATGTGAAGATAGGCGTGTTTTATCATGGAGGGGTGTTGTCTCCAGCTACTCTCTCGAAATGAACAATGCTTTTTTTGAGTCATAAAGGAAGGTGTTTAATAATTATTGTGATCCTTAGTTATTTATTATCTGCCGATTTTATCAATTTCATAAAAACATAAATGATGTAGAATATGAGTATTAAAATGAATATCGAAAATGATTTTGATACCATGCTATTAAATGAATCTTCAGGTGGGTAACCGAATACGAGGGGGAAGGTGAGAAAAAAAGTATTATTTAAACAATGGCATAAGATCGTGACTCTAATGGACTTAGTATTTAAATATAGAATTGCAAGTAAAATACCAAATACAACTTTTCCTAATAGATCAGAGTGGAAAACCCCGAAGACGATGCTACTAAGGATGATTCCCCATCGTATTCCCCAGCGAAAAGACCAGTTACTAAGTACTATTCTTCTAAAATAATATTCTTCCACGATTGGGGCAATGACAATAGCTACTACTAGTGTCAAAATATCTATACTGGTGAACCCATCGACAACCTTGCTTTTGTTGAAGTGCATTCCATCTGAAACAATATTGTTAATAGCTAGGTATGTAATTATTATTGCAAATGTTGTTAAGACTACTTTAGTGGAATTTCTAAGATTAAATATAATAAATGTGCCTTTAAAGGAGTGACCTCTGTTGTTCACTCCCCAAGCTATCCATGTCCCCCATAGGATGTATAACACAAATAGAGATAGTGGTTCAAAATAGTTGCTAGAATTTATTTTAGTATTAGAGAGCAAGCCAATTGAAAGCGAGAATAAGAAATATCCAGTTAAAAAAAGTCTAAATTTTAATTTAGAATATACGATGTGAACCACCATTTCTATGTTATCCTCCTGCATGTATGTATGAAAAAAGGCGCAGGTCTAAATACTCAACTGAAACAAAAATATACATAATTTCTCAGGAAATTTCAAGTATTTACATTGGATAAATAAGTAAATAGTATTGATATGTAGTAAATTAATCGAAATATGGGAAGGGGATATGATCATGGCGGCAGTTAGTAACAGTCTGAAGTGTCCAGCTCCAGCACCACAAACCAAATTTGAAAAGGCGGTAGATAAAACAGTTAATAATGTCATCAAACCTGTTCACAACGCAGCTATTCAAGTGGGAGACTCTTTACAGAAGAGTGCAAAGGGTGTAGTGAATGGTAACGGTCTAGTAGGTGGAGGTACTGCTGGTGTTATACATGATGTAGCTACTTCCAATACAAAACCGGTGACTGCAGTTGCAAATGCAGTTAAGGGAGCAGGATTAGGCATGGTCGGTGAATTGGCATTTAAGACTGCTGTTGACCTCGGAAACAAAGTATTGAATATCTTTAAGGGAAGCAAATAAGCAATTAATATCCTGACCCTGTGAAAGACTGAGTTAGATTCTGTCCTTTCACAGGGATTTTCTAAGTAATAGGGGAACGAACGGTATGAAACTAGTACAATTCAATTCAATCGAAAGAGTTGATTCTGTATCAATCGCTTACCTTAACGACAATGGAATGACTCAGACTTTATTGATGGAATCTACTAATCATTCGGTATGGACGGTTCAATTTTTAGAAGGCATTAGATATTTTGCTTATTTAGTAGACGGGAAAGACTGGGTATGCGACCGACACTACAATGTCAAACAAATAAACAATACATATTACTCAGATATAACGGATAAAAAAAAGCCTACAACACTATCTGTAGAAAAGGCTGTTTTATGTAAAAATTTTAATTCTGAGGATTTTTCACCTATTGGTATAACTACAGTGTTTACCAAGTTAGATGTTATAATGGGGTTTTGGGCTCGGCTCAATAATGTCAATGAACATTCAATAGTTCATTTCCAAATGATCGATCCTGATAATATACTTTACAATACATATGAAGTGCTTACCGCAGTCAAACGAGAGAGTACATTCTACTTCGGTGTTCAAATAACACATCAATTTGTGGAAGGGAAGTACAAGTTCCGGCTTTTATACAATGAAGATGATATGATGGAGCTATCGTGTGTATATAAGTCATTAAAAACTTCATATGGTTCATCTCAGTTCAATACTCATTTACATCAAAGTAATAATCTTATTGATATAAAGTATTAAGACTCAACTTTCGCAGCATGAAATCGGCAGGTATGCCTTGATGTAATTGGGCAGACGAGTCTGTAAAATATTCTGTGTAAACTCTCAAACCATATCTATTACAATGAGAGAAAGGCTGGTTTGAGAGGATGGCTCCAATGGCTCGGTTCAGTAAGGAACAAGTGAAGGCATTCGTAAAAGAGA
>JAEZCJ010000024.1 GCA_023433615.1 Bacillota bacterium
AGCCGCACAAGCTGCGGATCGATATCGAATTCGGCGCATAGCTTCGGCAGCCGATCCGCCAACTCGCCGATGAATTCCGATCCGGTGAAGCCCGCTCCGCCGACGACGATCGTCAGGTAATCGAGCCTCATCGGCTCTCGCTTATACTTGGCGAACATATAAGCAATGTGCTGCCGAATCATTCGCGCGCCGTTCAGGCTGCGAATGGCCAGCGCGTGCGCTTCAAGACCCGGGATGCCGAACGTCTCCGTCTCGCTCCCCAGCCCGACCACCAGTTCGTCATAGTCGAGCTTGCGGCCGCCTTCAAGCTCGACACGCTTCGCCTCCGGATCGATCCGCGCGATGCTGGCCTTCTCGAACCGGATGAACCGCGTGTCCACGTAATCGCTGATCCGTACGCGCGCATGGTCATCGCTCTCGATTCCGGCTGCGGGTACATGCAGGTGCGTCGTGATGTAATGATAGTCATGCTTGTTCACGAGCGTAACATCCATCTCCCCGGTCCGCATCGTCTTCTGCAGCTTCAACGCCGTCACGAGCCCGCCGTACCCTGCCCCTGCAATCACGATTCGCCTCGGCCTCTTCATCTCCATCTCGATTCCCTCCCCACCATGTGAATCATTTCACTTAGTATAGTGTGAAATAAATCACATGAACTGTTTAGCGTCATTATACCCCCTCTTCATTCGACCGTAAAGCCCTTTTTCGGAGACAGCAGCTCTTCGGTAAGGTAAGCCACCGTGACTCAGGCACCTACGGCAGCGGCCTGTCTAATCGCGTACGAATGCGGCGATTCCCTCATAACGAAACAAAGGCCGGCATATGCCGACCCTTGTACAACTTGCGAACTCGATACTAACCGCTGCAACTACTTCAATATGCCCTCGATCCGTTCCAGCACTTCGGCGCTGAGCGCGATGCCCGAAGCTTGCGCATTCTCCGTAATCTGCTCCGGACGGCTTGCCCCGACGAGCGCGCTCGCCACGTTCGGCTGGCGCAGAATCCATGCAAGCGCCAACTGGCTGACCTTGATCCCAAGCTCGGATGCAATCTCCGACAACTGGCGTACTTGCGCGATTTTCTCCTCGGTAATCCCGTTCTTCACCCACTCGAGCTTCGCTGCGCGGCTATTCGCCGGAATATCTTGCGCGGACGTGTATTTCCCCGTCAACAAGCCCTGCGCCAGCGGCGAGAACACGACTTGGCCGATGCCTCTCTTCTCCCCGAGCGGAATGATCTCCGGTTCGATGTACCGGTTGAACATGTTGTAGACCGGCTGATTGACGATGATGCGATCGAGCAGATACTTGTCCGCGATCGCCAGCGCCTCCGCCATCTGCGAAGCCTTCCACTCGCTCACGCCGACATACAGCACCTTGCCTTGGCGGACGAGATCGTCCAGCGCGCGCAGCGTCTCTTCCATCGGCGTATCCGGATCGTGGCGATGGCAATAATAGATATCGACATAGTCGTGCCCAAGCCGCTTCAAGCTGGCATTCGCCTGCTCGATCACATGCTTGCGGGATAAGCCGCGGTCGTTCGGACCGGATCCCATCGGCCAGAATACCTTCGTCGCCAGTACGTAGGACGAGCGCGGATAAGCTTTCAGCGCTTCGCCCATCAATTCTTCGGCTGCGCCTTGCTCATACACATTCGCCGTGTCGAAGAAGTTGATGCCCAGATCATACGCCTGCTTAATCGCATTCACCGCATTCTCCCGTTCGACATATCCACCGTATGTAAGCCAGCTGCCCAAGCTGATCTCGCTGACTTTAAGACCCGATCCGCCTAATCTGCGATATTTCATCTCCATCTGTAACTCCTCCTTCGATTTAATTGAGGTTGCGACGCGCGTTCATAGCCGCCCTTCCCATTCTAAAATAGTTCGTATATCATTGTAAGAAGGGAAAAGTTGTTCACTATAGGATACCCGTTATAGCAGCTATACTTGCATATAGTACCATTAGTCAACCCAAGCACCTACAGAGGAGGCCGCTCTTCCATGTCCGCCGAAAGCAATTATATTCCGAAGAACCCCGTACATATCGAATGCAATATCGAGAAAACCGTAGAAGTGCTGGGAGGCAAGTGGGCGTTCCTCGTCCTGCGCGAGCTGTTCAACGGCACGCGTCGGTTCGGCGAGCTGCAGCGCTCGATTCCGGCCGTCAGCCCCCGGGCGCTGACCAGCACGCTGCGCCATTTGGAGGAGAAGGGCGTACTCGAGCGCCGCGTCTATCCCACCGTTCCCGTGACCGTTGAATACACGCTCACGCCGAAGGGCCAGGACCTGCATGCCATTATTAAGCAAATGAAGCTATGGGCGGCCAAGTGGACGTGAGAACGCCATTCACTCGCATCAATGCCGTCATCTGGTCCTATTTCGGGCGGCTGACGCCCACGCAGTTCATCGTACTCGGATACCTCGTGCTCTGCATCTTGTCGACGCTATTCCTGAAGCTGCCGATGACGCACCAGGAAGGCGTCCATATCACTTGGATGGATGCCGTATTCACCGCCACCAGCGCGGTAAGCGTCACCGGTCTCAACACGGTGAATACCGCCCTCACGTTCAACGAAACGGGGAAAATCGCGCTGCTCGTCATGTTCCAGGTCGGCGGGATCGGCATCATGACGCTCGGCGCGTTCTTATGGCTCCTATTCGGCCGCAACATCAGCTTGTCCTATCGCAAGCTCATTATGGTCGACCAGAATCAGCATAACCTATCGGGCCTCGTCAAGCTGATGAAGCTCGTCTTCTACATGGCACTTCTGATCGAAGCGGCCGGCACGTTGCTGCTGATGGTCTATTTTCGCGCCAGCGGCTATTACGACGATTGGCTGGAAGCCTTCGTGCACGGCGCCTTCCACAGCGTGTCGGCCTTCACGAATGCCGGCTTCGACATCTACGGCGATTCGCTGTACGGCTTCAAGACGGACTATTATGTCCAAGCGGTCACGATGCTGCTCATCCTGTTCGGCGCAATCGGGTTTCCGGTGCTGATCGAGGTGCGCGAATATCTTTTCGGCAAGCAGGAGCAGTTCCGCTTCTCGCTCTACACCAAGATGACCGCGCTCATGTTCGTCTTCCTCATCGTGGCCGGCACGCTCGGCATCTGGTTCTTCGAGCACAATCTGTACTTCGATGCGCTGCCATGGCACGAGAAGTTCTTCCATGCGCTATTCAATTCGGTCAGCACGCGAAGCGCCGGACTCGCCACGGTGGACGTGAATTTCTTCAGCGTCCCGACGCTCGTGCTGATGTCGGCGCTCATGTTCATCGGGGCCAGCCCCTCCAGCGTCGGCGGCGGAGTGCGGACGACGACCTTCGGCGTCATCCTGCTCACCCTGTTCAACTATGCGCTCGGCCGCAGCGAAGTCCGCGCCTTCCGCAGGGCGATTAAGCAGGAGGATATCACCAAGAGCTTCGTCGTGTTCACGGCTGCCTCGATTCTCGTCCTATCCGCAGTCATGATGGTGGGCTATACGGAGGATGGGCGCCTCTCGATGCTGCCGATCTTCTTCGAGGTCTGCTCCGCATTCGGAACGAGCGGGCTCTCGACGGGCATCACCCCGACCTTGTCTGACGAAGGCAAGTGGGTGCTGATCGTCGTCATGTTCATCGGGCGGATCGGCATGTTGACGCTGCTCTTCATGTTCCGGCCGAAGCGCGCCAAGCAGCACTTCCACTATCCGAAGGAAGACATCATTATCGGCTAGGGCCGCTTGTGAAAACGAATTGGAGGCTGGCGAGGCATACTCGGCATCGAATCTTGAACGCTAGCGAAAGTTAAGCGTATGCTTCCGATGTGCGTTTCTTACAAAACGCTTGAGGTACTCACGTAGGTCTGCCTACAAGCATATGCTTTCGAAGCGCGTTTCCTACGGAAACGCTGGAGCTCCTCACTTTCTACTATCGTCCAACCTTCTCGGTTATGACAAGCGGTCCTTGGAACTCGCAGGATGCTCGAACAACAAACAAAGCGCCCCTCAATTATCGCCTGATAACTGAGGGGCGCTTCATTGCGTTGTAATGAATTAGCAGTATCGCGAGATAATGTCTGCCAGTTGATGCGCGATCGCATTCGGTCCGGCCGCCAGCTGCTCGTTCGTGAACCGTACGCGGACGAACGATTCGTCCATATCCATCGCTTCGGCGAACAGGCTTGCCAGTCCGCGCGCGCGCCGGTCGATCTGCAGCATCAGTTCAAGCTCGCGGTCGCTGCTGTAGAATATAACCTCCAGCTCGTCAAGCTGTCCGCGGAACTGAGCTGTCGGCACGAATTCGAATTCCTGCACGAACGGCACGCGGCCGCCCATCTTGCGGGCATACTCGCATTCGGCTTTGCGGAGGCGGAAGCCCATTAGGTCGAGTGCCTGCAGCACCGTATTCATCTGCGGCGTCGGCAGCACGTTGATCCGGTCGTTATCGCCGGGATCCACGGCTCCGCGAATGTCGAGCTCGGTCTTCACCCATACCGGCGCGCGGCCGATCGTGAGCGGCGTTGCATGCGGCAAGATGAACGAGAACGGCACCTCGCGATTCTCGCCGGCGTTCAGCTTGAACGGATCGCTGACCCGGTACCGGGCCACTTCTCCGTGCGTGCGCATCTTCGCATCATTCATTTCCTTGATATATTCTGTCATAACCGATAGGGAGATTGTCTCGATCTGCTGTTCGACGTTGCCGCCGCGAATTCTTACGGCGCCCCTTACTTCCTCGCCTGGCGAATATTGCGCCTTCTCCAGCACGGTATCAATCGTCGCCGACCCGATGCCGATACTGGCCAAGAATCGATTAAACACGTTAACATCCCTCCTTGAATGGTTGCGCTGCGAGCAAGCGGATCTCTTCGATCTGCTTCTGACTTTCGAAGCCCGCACTACTAGCTTATTACGCCCGCTCCGACATTAGGTTTCGACCGTACCGTTAGCCCCTGTCGCCCGCTGATAAGGAAGAATGACATCCATTGTCGTGCCTTTGCCCACCTCGCTCGATGCCGCAATGCGCCCTCGGTGGTTGTCGACGATTTTGTAGCTGACCATGAGACCGAGCCCCGTCCCCTTCTCCTTCGTCGTGTAGAACGGCTGCCCCATCTTCGACAACTGCGCGGATGCGATGCCCGGTCCCTCGTCTCGTATGCGCACGATCACCTCGTCACCTTCGCGCATGCAGCGGACGTGGATCGCGCCCCCGTCGACCATCGCTTCGATCGCGTTCTTGATCACGTTAATGAACACCTGCTTGATCTGATTCTCGACCCCGAACACCCAGAGCGCTTCGCTGCCGCCCTCGTAGTCGATTTCGATATCATGCATGATGGCCTGCGCCTCGAGCAGCGTAACCGTATCCTCCATGATCTCGCGCACGTCTTTCTCTGCCAATTCATAGATTTGCGGCTTCGACAGCATCAAGAGCTCGCTGACGATCGATTCGATTCGGACAAGCTCCGACTTCATGATGTCGTAATAATTCCGATTGGCTGTCCGCCCGGATTCCATCAGCTGGAGGAAGCCCTTGAGCGACGTCAGCGGATTGCGAATCTCATGCGCGATGCCGGCCGCCAACTGCCCCGCCACATAGAGCTTCTCGGAGTTGATTAGCAACTCCTCGTTCTTCTTGCGCTCCGAGATGTCGCGGATGATGACCTGCACGGCCGGCCGACCGGCCAACGTCGTCGGCGTCTCCACGACCTCGGTATGCAGCAGCTTGCCGCTCACCGTATACCATTCCTGCTCCAGCGGTCCGTGCGCATTGTATTGCCCCCAGCTCTTCAGCCGCGCGCGCATGCCTTCATGGTGCTTGGGATGCAGGAACGCATAGATCGACTTGCCAAGCATCTCGCGCTCGTGATGCGCTTCGAACATGCTGAGACCGGAGCCGTTCACGTACACCCAGCGCTCGTCCGCAAAAATCGCGATCATGTCCATCGAGTTCTCGACAAGCAGCTTGTAGCGCTCATCCATCATATTGAACCGTTTATTCACGACCCATGCCAGCAGGCTGCCTCCCGGAACGAGCATGGTGAAGATGCCTATAATGGCCACTAGCACGACCAGCGTGTCGTTCAGCCGATCCGTGGACATGACGCTTCTGTACTCCACGGTGACGGCTTCCATCCCGATCATCATCATCGCCACCGTAGAGGACCCCATCAGCACGCCGCTGGTCAGCTTCGAACGCCCTTGCCGGCGCTCCAGCCAGTAATACGCGCCATACGTGCCCGAGAAGCTGATCGCAAGCGACAGGAGGAACATCATGCCCTCCACCTCGAAGCGGCTGGCCGAGCCGGTAACCATATTGACGAAATGCATCCCTACGGCGCCAGCCGACAGCGAGGCGCTCGCAAGCACGATTCGGAACCGCCTGACGCTGCCGTAGAACAGGAACGACACATAAGCCAGCACCGCGCCCAGCGCGAACACAAGAATCACTTGCCAGTCCATCGTCACCATGTAGTCCCAAGCCAACATGGCCACGAAATGCATGGAAGTCATCCCGAAGCCGAATACCGCCGCGCCGCCCAGCATCCCGTAGCGCCGTTCGAACGCGCTGCCTTGCGACATGCTGCTAACAAAGTGAAACATCGAATACGATGTCAGAATACTGATCATGAGCGACAAGATCAGAAACATCGATTGATCCGAGCCGAACGGATCGAACAAAATCCCCACCTAATTTCTATGCGATTCTAATGGTACGTTTCGACGAATTGACAAAAAATCCTTTTTTTCGCAATAGATTCATCATGTGCGCTTCTTCGCGTTGTCCGTTATAATGCAAGGAGAGGTTTCGATGGCAAGCATAATGAAGGGAGCTGGCACAGGTGAAAATATTGCAAGAATTCAAAACGTTCGCGGTTCGGGGCAATGTCATTGATCTGGCTATCGGGGTAATCGTCGGAAGCGCGTTCGGCAAGATTGTAACGTCGATCGTAGAGGATGTCGTCATGCCGCCGATCGGTCTGTTGCTCGGAGGCGTGAACTTTACGGATCTGTTCTGGGTGCTCGACAGCTCCAAGGCCAAGCCGGCTTCGCTTGCCGATGCTAAGGCTAACGGCGTTGCCGTGCTTGCTTACGGACAGTTCATCAACACGGTCATCAACTTCCTCATTATCGCGTTCTGCGTGTTCCTGCTCGTGAAGGGCATCAACTCGCTGCGCAGGAAGAAGGAAGAGGCGCCTGCCGCGCCTAAGGAGAAGGATTGCCCGTATTGCCTGAAGCAAGTACCGATCAAGGCGACACGCTGCGCGCACTGCACATCGCAATTAGGCGAGGGCGTCGAAGGAGCTCGCGCTTAGATGAGCGGCGAGGAAATGTTCGATATCTATGACGAGCAGATGCTGCTGCTCGGACAAGCTCTGCGAAGCGAGGTCCACCGCCGCGGCTATTGGCATCGAACGTTTCACTGCTGGCTTGTCCGGCAGGAGGCGATTACGGGCAAGCTGTTCGTTCGTTTCCAGAAGCGGCAGTCCGGCAAGGATACGTTCCCGAATCGTTACGATATCACGGTCGCAGGCCACCTTAAGGCAGGCGAGACCGTGCGGGATGCCGCCCGCGAGATCGAAGAGGAGATCGGTCTGCTGCCGCACTTCGAAGAGCTTGTATGGATCGAAGATTGCCGCGAGGAAGCGGCGGGTATCGCAGGTGGCATACCGTTCATCGACCGTGAGGTCAGCTCGGTCTATGCGTGGGCTTCCTCCGCCTCGCTTGCCGAATTCCGGCTGCAGCGCGAAGAAGTGGCAGGCATCTACGAGGCAGACGCTGACGAGTTGATCGACTTGTTCGAGGGACGTAGAGGACGGGTTGACGCTGCCGGCTACGAGCTGCCTTCCGCCGATGATGGGAACATGATTCCCGTACGGTGCGAAGTGGCCGCCGAACAGTTCGTGGAGCGGCCGTCGACCTACTACGGCGGGCTGTTCCGCGCGTTGAAAGCACGCTTCGGCCAGCATGAGCCAGACGGGCAGCAGACTGCGCGTTAGCCCGCTCCCACTCGCTGTACCAACGGTCGATCAACCCGTGGATCTGATAGAACACCGTGCTCCGCGGCGCGAGATCGAAGTCGCCAAGATCCGGTTCGTCATACAGCTCGGCCGCTTCCTGGTGGATGCAGTTATGCAGGTAGGTCGACTCGATGAAGCGCCCCAGCTCGTCGGCGGACGCGAAGGATTCGGGCATTCGGACGATGCGGGCCTCCGCGTTGCGGTCGTAACAGGATCTAGCGCGAATCGGATCCGGCACGCTGCTCCAAGGCTCCACTAGCCGTTCGTCCAAGCCTTGGCTGCGATACCAAGCGAGCGCCCTTCGAATGAACGATCGATGGAAGCTCAAGAATTGCTCGCCGTACCCTGCTGGCGATTTCTCGACATTCACGGCATGATGGGCATGATGCCAAGCGCGATGCTCCTGCAGCAGGTTGTCGGGGAAGTTCGGGATTGCGGGCATTGACGGTACACCTCCGATTCGCGTATTGCTAGTTATGATCCAGCATATGCGATTGCCCGAGTTCAAGTCCGGGCTGCCGATACCTTTATGGAGGAATGCGTTGCTGCCGGAGTCATTCCTCATTCGGAATAATTCCGGCTTCTGCGTTTCTTGTACCTGTTCCCCTCCAGCAATCCGACATCCCTCGACTATTTTTTACGTTATTTCACAATCGGTTGATACTCTGATAACATCGCTGGGCAATACTTGGCATAGAGTCAGATTCATAGAACGATTGGGAGTGTTGGGCGATGAATATGCTGTTGGAGGCGCCAGTTGCGGTCGACAGAATCGGGGATAGTCACGAGCAGGCGGAGGCCTTGAAGGCCTCCGCGGTTAAGGGAGAACTACACGGCGCCGCGCTGACCGAGCTGCGCCTGCAGTGCGATCGCGAACTGCGCGAGTTGCAGGCTGAATTCGATACGCTGCTGAACGAGTTGAAGATGGCTCTGCAGCGCATGCAAGCCGGACGGCGCCTCGTGCGCCGCTCCGCATGAACAAGGAGCCTTGGGCGTCGATCGAATCGACGTTCAAGGCTCCTTGTTCATGGCTGCAGTGTCCGCTATTCCTATGGATCAGGTACTTCTAACACTCGATATGCGATAAGGAAGATCATCGTATACATATTCCCGCTCTTCCGCGCATTCGAACTCAACCTCAGTCTTGTATATCTCCGCCGATCTATTCGAGCCAAGCCAGATTCGCCTATGCTCCGATAATATCAACAAGCCGTGTGCATCCCCGACTGCCGAAAATTTGTCGTCATATTCTTTGTAAGGATCCAACGAGAATGTTGCACGCAACATGTCTCTGGCCGATGGTACATGGGGCACGACCAGCCCGATCTCGCTTATCCGAAGCATATCCGTCGATCGGAACGATCCCTTGGCTTCGGCAGCATGGTCCAAGCCATGTCTGGCTATGAACTCTAGAATATTGCCAGCCTGGTCATAGAAGTAGATCGAGGTCGAATCCCATGACCTCGAATAATAAGAAGTCGATGCATTCGGCAATTCATTCAGACGAACCCCTCTGTCCCCCAGCCAATGAATCGCTTCCTCAAGCTTATTGTTGGAGATGTCTATCGCATAATGATAAAAGGGGTTCTCCCTGCTATCGGCGGCACGCTCGAATGTTAAGTTTGAGAGACCCACTTGCACAACGAAGCCATCCTGACGGACATCCTTGATCGGCAGCTCCATAATCGTCGAATAGAACTTGCGCAGCTCTTCCGGGTGAGCAGCGCATAATGTAACGTTCCTAATCCGCATACGCGCCCCGTATCCGACTACGTGCGCATATGGGCAGCATTATCCTTGCGGAGCGCTTGAGCAAGCGCCAGCAGCGTATCGATCGCGCGTTCGGCACGCGTGCGGACCGCTTCGTGCACGGGCGTCCCGTCCGGCGCGAATTGCCGCTGCTCGCCGCCGATGGATACCCATTCCGGCGAATTGATGCCATGCAGGTTGCGCACCATCGCCTGCAGCTGCGTCAAGGACGCAACCGCTACCGCGCCGCCGGAAGAGCTGACGGACAGCACCGGCTTGCCGGAGAAGTGGACCGAGCCCATGAAGTCCAGCGCATTCTTCAGCACGCCGGATATCGATCCGTGGTATTCCGGTCCCCCGAGCACGATCGCATCGGCATCCTGCGCCGCCTGAAGCAGCGCCGCCAGATTCGCGTCGGAAGGCGACGCATCCGGGCTGTAGAACGGTATCGGCTTCTCCCATAGATCGATCATGATCGGCTCGGCGCCTTTGCGCTTCGCTGCCGATGCCATGTAGCGAAGCAGCTTCGCGCTTGTCGCGCCGCTGCGGTTGCTTCCGGATACGAATATAACTCTCATCATCTTCATCCCTCTCCTATGCCGGTATGTTCATCCGGTTCTCTACAGTTATTGTATACCCCGAGCCGTCCGGTTCCTATCGGCAATTGGGAAGGCTGTTCCCTACGCCATCGGTCGTACGACCGACGGCCGACCTCGGTCAGCTCTCCGCGATCCCGTGCTTCACCGCGAACAGCGCGGCCTGCGTCCGATCGGCCAAACCGAGCTTGCCTAGAATGTTGCTGACATGCGTCTTCGCGGTCTTCTCCGTAATGTCGCAGGCCGCAGCGATCTCCTTGTTGCTGTAGCCCTTAGCGATCAGGCGCAGCACGTCAACCTCTCTGGCCGTAAGGGTGTCCATCCTCGCCCCAGGCGCGGCTTCCGACTGCGGCGCGGCCAGATGAGCCATCAGCTGCGACGTCACGGACGGATGCAGCTGCGGCCTGCCGTCCCGCACACCCCGTATCGCTTCCGCGATATCGATCGGGTCCGTATCTTTGAGCAAGTAGCCTTGCGCCCCTGCGCGAATGGCCGATACGACCTGCTCTTGGTCAGCGAATGTCGTCAGCATGATCACCTTCGCACCGGGCAGCGACCGCTTCAACCGGTCGGTCGCTTCGATCCCGTTCATGACAGGCATGATCATGTCCATGAGCACCACATCCGGCTTCAGCCGTGCGGCTTGATCGACGGCTTCTTGACCGTCCGGCGACTCCCCGACAACCACCATGTCCGCCTGCATGGACAGATAGTACCGCAGCCCTTGGCGCACGATGGCATGGTCGTCCACGATCATCACCTTAATCGGTTCGCCATTCGCTCTATTCCCCTCTGTTCCCTCGCTCACGCACGTTCCCCCTATAGCGGCAGCCTAACCGTAATTACCGTCCCGCTCCCGATATCGCTTGATACCGCGAGCGTCCCGCCTACGGCTTGGGCGCGTTCCTTCATCGTCTGCATGCCGTAACCGTCTCCGCTGACGCCTGTAGAGAAGCCTCGGCCGCTGTCTGTGACCGTCATCGTAACCTCCCATTCCGAGCAGGCTAACGCAACCGAAGCATGCTTCGTGCCGGCATGCTTGCTAATATTGTTCAGTGCCTCTTGCCCGATCCGCCAGAGCGCCTCCTCGATCCGCTCCGGCAGCGCGCGCGGATCGCCTGCTTGGTAGGATACAGCAATGCCGATTCGCTCGCCGTAACGGAATAACCCGGTCAGCAATCCCTCCTCCAGCCCGGACGGCCGCAGCTGCCGAATCATCGCGCGCATCTCGGCCAGCGCGTCGCGGGAGAGCCGGTTCACCTCGCGGAGTCCGCAGGCGACCGCCTCGGGCGCGTCCTTCAACGCGCTCTCCAAGCCGCGTGCATTAAGACTGAGCGAGAACAGCATCTGGGATACCGAGTCGTGCAGGTCGCGCGCGATCCGCGTGCGCTCCTCATAGCGGGCAAGCTCGCTGCTCTGCTCGTACAGCCACGCATTCTCGTAGGCAAGCGATGCATGCGAGGCAAGCGCCTCAAGCACCTCCGCGTCGACTTCGTCGAAGCATGCGGGATGCGGACCGCCGGCTACTAGCAGTCCGAATAGCTGCCCGCGCATGAGAATCGGCACGGCTGTGCCTGCCCGCAACAAGGAGGATTGGACCTGCTCGGCCGAGCTCTCTTCCTGCTTCAATCGGGTGAACGGCTCCTCTGACAGGATCGCGACCGACCGGCCGCCTGCCAGTTCGGCTTCCCAGCCATCCGGCAATTCTGCCGCCTGCCATTCCTCGAGGCCTGCGTAACGTCCCTGGGTCCAGCCGCACTTAATGACGAAGCGGCCGTCATCCCGCGTAAGCAGCACGACTGTCGGCCATTCGAACACCTCGCCGATCTGCTGAACAATCGTGCGCGCGATCGCCTTCTTGTCGAGCAAGGATGCCAGCTTCATCGCCACGCCGATGAGCCGCTCGAACCGATCCGCGCGCTTGCGTTCCTTGCGAAACAACCGGATCCGATGCGCAGCCGTCCCGATCTGGAACGCTACCGCCTGCAGGAGCGCCAGCTCTCCGGACGTAAAATGCTTCTTCCCCGGCGAAGCAACATTAAGCAGGCCGATCAATTGTTCTCCGGACCAGAGCGGAATCGTCGCATGATGCGTGATGCCTGCCGTATCGCCCGCGCACAGCCGGTTGGCGTCCTCGAGTCTTTTGCAGCTGAGGATGTTGACGGCATGCTGTAATCGTCCGTCCCAGAAGCGGTCGAGACACCAGCAGCCCCCGGCGCGCATCGGCTGCTTCCCGTCCCTAGCCAGTGCCGGCGGCAAGCCGGCATCCGCCGCGCAGGTGAATCGCCCCTTACGCTCCGCGAGGAAGATCCACCCGGCCGCAAGTCCGGTCATCTCCAGCAGCCTGACCAACACGTCATCCAGCATGGGCTCCAGCTCATCGGCCCGGTTGATCGTCTCCGCGATCTCCTTCATGATCTCCAGCTCGCGTACGCGGTCCGCCTGCCCCATCCGGCACCCCTCCATCTTCGTCATCCCGCTATTTCCCAGAAAAGCCCTGCTGCTTCTATTGTACATGATACGAAGGCGTGAGCAGAAGGGATAGCCCGAGCAACGCAAAAAAGCGCGGCTCCGAAATCTCGGAAACCGCGCCATGCTTGTGAAATTAGTGGTGCTGATGAAGGGACTCGAACTCCCGGAGCAGCCTACTCTTGGTTCATATCATCCGGATGCCATAGGCCAGCAGGGATTCGTGATTCTTAAAATGGCTTACCTCCATTAACAACGATATCGGACCTTGTATACAGGAACCCGTCGGAAGCTCGTGCACTTTTGATTTCTCCTCCAGCCATAACCAATCCCGAGTCGGACTCAACAACAATTTTCCCGTATGCAGGGCGGTCATCGCAGGAATTAGCAGTACCCGCACCTACAACCAGAATATAGTGATTTGTGCTTTTTCCGGCTAGAGTAAATGTTGTGCCTGGCGTAATCGTTCCAGTTGGATAGCCTGCTGAGTTTTGTGTCGGGATAGTGATCTCCGAACCTGCATCGTTGTATAGCCGAAGAGTGATATCAGTTGAGCTGCTCCCGATATTGTTTACATTGAAATATAGACTCGTGTACCACGCAGATGAACTGCAAGCTGCATTATTCTGAATCGTAAACCATTGTACCCGACTCGCCTCACCTGTTACAGAGGTTGCCGAAATCGTCAGAATCGCAGCCACCAACATCGCGAACATACCAACCTTTGAAATCAGTCCTTTTCTCACACCATGCACCCCTTGTTCAATTTGGTATAATGTTACAGCATTTAACAAGGTAAAAAAAGACTACTATTCTACATTTTCCTACATTATGCTAGTAAGTTAGGTATGCTGAATCAGCCCTCTCTCTCGCATAATCGGCTCTATTATCAATAACGTCCGAACCGCTCCGGCTGCCAGCGACCGCTGCCCTGTGCTGTCTAGAACAGCTCAGCAACCCGATCAGTGATACCCGTTGGCGTCACTTCCGGCTCGCGATAGTCGATGGCTGGCATAAACGGTTCGAGCAGCACTAACAGTCGTTCCGTATTCCACGTCCATTCCCCACCAAGTTTGCCGCCCAGATCCGGACTCGCTCCGCCACCGCGAACTTGCTCGAGAGGCTCCGCTAGTATCCAATCCGCTCCTCGTAATCCTGAGCACCATGCTGTCTGTGATCGCCAACTCGCTGTATAGCCAAGCCCACCACGTCCTACCGAATATGCGGGCAGCACTTCTAAAGAACACGGGAAGATCGATCACAAGCCGCAAAAACAAAACCCAAAATCGCTTTAGCACGCGAAAGGATAGATGTACGGTAGATCAAGCGCCAAAACACAAAAACGGCGCGGTTCCCGTGTTACCGGAAAACCGCGCCGTGACTGGTTTTTTAATGGTGCTGATGAAGGGACTCGAACCCCCGACCTACGCATTACGAATGCGTTGCTCTACCAGCTGAGCTACATCAGCAAGTGTCTCTAGTGCTTCAAGCGACTTTTATAGAATACCGAGTTTCGAAATAAAAGTCAAGCGCTTTTCGAGGTAAAATTTTTCCGTCTGCATTCGAGCTATTTGCCCGGTTATTGTCCCCGGCGCATGCCTATTCCATACCCACAGCCATTAACTAAATTGTCGGATGCCCCCAAATTCGATATACTTGTACTCAAATCGACAGAGGACGTGACCGACACGCATGCTGTTCAACTCCTATGTATTCATATTCGCTTTCTTCCCTGTTACGGTGACCGGCTACTTCCTGCTCAATCGTTATCGCCTGACGTATGCCGCCAAGGTATGGCTCGCGCTTGCGTCGCTCGTCTTCTACGGCTGGTGGGACGTCAAGTATGTGCCGCTCATTCTCGCCTCGATCGGCTTCAACTACTTGGTAGGACGCCTCCTGCAGGCCGCATCCGAGCCTTCATCGCGGCTGCATCAACGCAAGAAGCTGCTGCTCACGCTCGGCATCTTAGGCAACCTGCTGCTGCTCGGCTACTACAAGTACGCCGACTTCCTGCTCGAGAACGTGAACGCGCTCACCGGCAGCGCCGTCCCGCTGCTGCAGCTCGTGCTGCCGCTCGGGATCAGCTTCTTCACGTTCACGCAGATCGCTTTTCTCGTGGACGCCTACAAGGGCAAAGCCAAGGAATACAACATCGTCAACTACATCCTGTTCGTCACGTTCTACCCGCATCTCATCGCCGGTCCGATTCTGCACCACGGCGAGATGATGCCGCAGTTCGACCGCCCGCGCGCCAAGCTGTGGAATTGGAAGAACGCGGCCGCAGGCGCGTACGTATTCTGCATCGGCCTGTTCAAAAAAGTCGTCATCGCCGACACCTTCGCCGAATTCGCCAACGACGGGTTCCGCGAAGCGCATACGTTCGTGGATTCCTGGGTCGCTTCGCTGTCCTACACGTTCCAGCTGTACTTCGACTTCAGCGGGTATACGGACATGGCCATCGGCATCGCGCTCCTGTTCAACATCCGGCTGCCGCAGAACTTCAATTCGCCGTACAAGGCGCTCAGCATCCAGGATTTTTGGCGCCGTTGGCACATGACGCTCAGCCGCTGGCTGCGCGACTACTTGTACATTCCGCTCGGCGGCAACCGCAAGGGCGAATTCAATACGCTGCGCAACCTAATGCTGACGTTCGTCATCGGCGGCATCTGGCACGGCGCGGGCTGGACGTTCTTGTTCTGGGGCTTCCTGCACGGCGCGGCGCAGATCGTCCATCGACTCTGGACGAAGTGGGCACGCCCGATGCCGATGTGGCTCGCGTGGTTCATCACGTTCATGTTCATCAACGTGACCTGGGTGTTCTTCCGCGCGGAGAGCTGGGCGCAGGCAACCCGCATCCTGAAAGGGATGGCCGGCATGAACGGCATCGTGCTCGGCGAGGCTCGCGGCCACTTGCTCGCGATCGCGCTGATTGCCATATTCCTGCCCATCGTGCTCTTTACCCGCAATTCCTCCGAACGGGAACGCGATTTCCGCCCCGGCTGGAAAGTCGGGATCGCAATGGCCGTACTGTTCGTCATCTCGCTGATGTATTTTAACCGCATCACCGAATTCCTGTACTTCAATTTCTAAGGGAGGCGTACCTGTTCATGTCCTCGACTTCATCCGATACCCGCAAGCCGCTTCCCGGACAAGCCCGACCCGTACGGCGCAATTCACGCTACAAGAAGACGCTGGCGGCGTTCATCGCAGGCAGCATCCTGCTGTCCGCCCTGCTCGTCCTGACGGCGTTCGTCCTCGACCCGCTGCAGGTGTACCGCAAGGCCGAGTGGTACAGCCCGGTTTTCTCGACCGAGCAGCGCTACCAGAACCCGGGCCTCGCCCTCCACTACGACTACGACACCATCATTATCGGCACGTCGATGACGGAGAACTTTCTCCCGTCCAAGGTGGATGCCGCAATCGGCGGCAAGACGATGAAGCTGTCCATACGCGGCTCGACGGCCGGCGAGCATTACGAGATCGCGAAGCTCGCGCTCGATACCGGCAAGGTGAAGACCGTGATCTGGGGGCTGGATTATTTCTCGCTGAAATCCGGCGTGCGCGACGATCAGGGTCCGTTCCCGTTCTACTTGTACGACAACAACTTCTTGAACGACTATAAATACTGGTTCAACGAGTCGACGTACGAACAACTGTTCAAGGGGCTGGCGAAGCAGGTCCGCACAGGCAAGCATCAAGATCTCGAGACGCTCTACAATTGGCATGCCGCGTCGGCATTCAGCGAATTCCTCGTCGTGAAGCACTTCCGGGAGGCGCGCAACGAGGAGGCGTATTTCAGCCTGAACGAGGATCCGCTCGAGGACATTCAAGCAAGCTTCGACCAGTATATCCTGTCGCTGGTGGAGGCCTACCCGGACGTGGAATTCAAGTTCTACTATCCGCCGTACAGCATTCTTCGCCAAGTGGTGTGGAAGGAGACGAATCCGGAGCGGTACGAGAACCAGCTCACGATGAAAAAATGGATGTACGAGCGCTTCAATCGGCACGCTAATGCGGAAGTGTACGATTTTCAGGCCGAGGCGGTATGGACATTCGATCTGGACTTGTACAAGGACATGTCCCACCATTCGCAGGACGTGAACACATGGATCGCTGAAGCGATCGCCCGTCGGGACCCGCACTATCTCGTAACGGCGGACAATGTGGACAGCATGAACGAGACGCTTCGTCAGCAAGTTGAGCAAGCGGTGGTCGACAGCGAGAACCGCTTGCACAAGTATGAGGTTGCGGTGCGTGCAGGCGAAGCCGGTCAGGAGCAGGCAGCCGCGTTCAGCAAGCGCGAGATCGCGGGCGGAGGCGAGCTAATGGTTCCGGTCAAGGAAGCGATAGTTGTGCTCGGTGCGGAACTCGGCTGGGACCAAGCGACCCAGACGCTGACGCTGCGGAGAGGCGAGATCGAGCTCTCGATGGCTGTAGGGAGCGAGAAGGGTTTGCTGAACGGCGAGGAGACCGCGATCGCGAACCCGGCTAAGCTCGAGCGGGGCACGACCTATGTGCCGCTAGCATTCGTAGCGGAAGCGCTCGGCTGGGATGCGGCGTACACGCCGATGACGGATCGGCTGCACAAGCTTGTGCTGTCGCCCGATTAATGGGCCGGGTCGCAGAGCATTACTATCTCGATGAAATCGTGTAAGAACCTGCCGCTAATTTCACCCGAATCGAGACTCCGGCAGAATTAGATGCATTTCCTACCACTATTCACGGCAATAAGTGCGGATCCAGGCTTATCAGCAAGATATAGTGGTACTTTTATTCGCTACCAAACGAACAAGGTTCGACCCTAATTATCTGTAGGAAATCCCGCAAATTATCTCGATAGCCAAGGCTGCAATTATGCCGGCTGCACAATTTTCTCCCTGAAAGGGCAATAAGGGGCAGCATTCGCTGCCCCTTATTGCCCTGTTATAGCTCTTATTACCGACTAGTCCCTCACACCACCAAATACTTATTCCGAATCACGTTCGCGTGATGCCGTTCATGCCCGGCTATAATATAAGCCGCCGCACGTGCGCTGAGCCGGACGCCGTTGAACTCGCCGCGCCGCAGCAGCTCTTCATCGGTCAGATGCGCGAGCAAGCTCAAGGTCGATTCGCGCACGGCCGAATAATCCCGCAGCACGTCAGCTAACGGCAACCGGTCATGCGGCGAATTCGCAGCGAATGCGTCACGGTCATAGCCTGCGAATGCCGGCGCGTCCCCGCGCGCGATCCGCAGCAGCCGATACTGCCATACCCGTTCCAGATCCACGACATGCCCCATCACCGTACGCAGGCTCCATTTGCCCTCGGCATACCGATAGCCGGCCTGCTCTTCCGTAAGCCCGCCCAGCAGCTCGCGTACATCCGCCTCTTGGCTGCGAAGCGCTGCTGCAAGACTGCCGTCCTGTACTAGATTTATGTAGCGTTCAGCCATCGCCGGATACTCGTCTGCAGCCGGTTTCCCCATCCAACTTCTCTCCATCATAGCCACTCCCCCACTCTCCTGTTCTTCCAAACGCATGGCCGTCGCAGCCGCACTCCGTTCATGCAGCTCCATCCCCGTCGGCCGCAGCCGGCAGGCGCAGCGTGAACACGCTGCCTGCGCCCTTCTCGCTATGCAGACTCAGATCGCCGCCCAAGAGCCGTGCCAACTGCTCGCTGATCGACAGTCCCAGCCCGGTCCCGCCGTATTTGCGGTTAATCGCGCCGTCGCCCTGCTGGAACGCTTCGAAGATCATCCGCTGCTTGTCCGCCTCGATCCCGATGCCCGTGTCATGCACCGCAAACGCAATCCACTTCCTCTGCTCCAACTGCCCGCCATCGCTCGCCTCGCCGCCGGCAGCTTCTTCCGCATTGGCAGCTTCCGCTCCTAATGCAGAGGCTCTGCGTGCCCTTAGCGGCGCCGAGCGGCTGCGCTTCGGCTGAGGCTGCGGCTCCGTATCGGCGATCTCCAGCGAAACCGTCAAGCGTACCGTGCCTTGTTCCGTGAATTTGAAGGCGTTCGCGAGCAGGTTGCGCAGAATCTGATTCATCCGCAATCCGTCCGATTCGATTAGCTTAGGCACATCGGCCCCGACCTCGACGACGAACGCCACGTTTTTCTGCTCGGCCATCGGCATGAACTGATGGTACAAGAGGTTCACCGCGTCTTCGACGGCCACCGTCTCGCGCACGATGTCCATTTTCCCCGCCTCGACCTTGGACAGATCCAGAATATCGTTGATCAGCTGCAGCAGATCGTTGCCGGACGCATGGATCAGCTCGGCATAACGAATGTCTTCTTGCTGGTTCCGGCCTCGCAGCTCTTCGTTATCCAGGATCAGCTGCGACAGCAGAATGATGCTGTTCAGCGGCGTCTTCAATTCATGCGACATATTCGCCATGAATTCCGATTTATAACGCGAGGCGAGCAGCAGTTGCCTTGCCTTCTCCTCCAGCTCCCGCTTCGCCTGGCGCAGCTCCCTCGTCTGCCTTCGAAGCAGCAGGTTCATCGAACGAAGCTCGTCCGCGCGCCGCTGTTCCTTATAGAAGTCGCGGATGATGACGATGAAGAAGCCGCATAGCACGATGCCGAGCGGATAAGTGATCACGGCAATCTCGAATAGGTACTCGCGCCATGGCAGCACGCCGAACATCGCGATCAGCGTAATCTGCACCGTATTTAGCGTGACCGTAGCTACCGCCGCTCTGACGGCATACGACCAGCCGCTGCGCCGAAACCACACGACGAGCGCCGCCGCGACCAGCCCCATTACGATGGCATTGGAGAGGCCGACAACGGCCGCGGAGTTCATCCCGTTCAGCGTGAGCCGAAACAAGCCGATGCCTGTCCCGATGACGATTAAGAGGCGAGGATCGCGAAAGATCAGCGTCCCGAACGCAATCGGCAGCACGCGGAGGTCGAATATCGCCGTCTCGTGAATGCGGGAGCCGAATAGCATCGTCAGCCAGCCGGCCACGATGAAGATGACGACGGCCGCCGCTTCTTTCACGGGATGGGATGCTTGCGCGAGTATGTATTTATAGCCGAGATTGAACAGGTATGCGCAAGTCACGAGCACGGCCAAATTGGTCAACAACGCCTTGATTACGTCCATTTGGTTCACGCTCCCATGGACTATTGTATCAGAGCCGCCATCAGCCGGACTACAGGACCAAGGAAGCGCTTTGACATGCCTTCATTCGACTTTTCGAGCGTACATCCGGTATAGCTGCCAGAAGAATAAGCTGGTCAGCGACAATCCCGCTGACACCGCGCAGAGTGCGGACACGACATCGCTCCCGTTCTCGCTGCCGAGCGCCAAGAGCTTGGCTGCCCAATAACCAGGCAACAGCGTGCCGGCTATTTGCCATGGCCAAGGCGCAAAGAAGGCCAGCACAGGCGCGAATACGACCAGGCCTGCCAGCTTAGAGATCGCCAGCCCTTCGATTTTATTGCCCGCGCATGCTGCCAGGAGAAGCGAGTACAGCGGCGTCTGAATCGCTGACAGCAGGCTTGCCGACAGCGTGAGCAGCCTGCCTGCTTCGTCAAGCCCGCTGCCGAAGCCCAGTAGGACTGTCCATAGCAAGGCCAATGCAAGCGGCAGCGATAAGCGATGCCTCACATATCCTGCCTTGCCAAGCGGCGTTACCGCGAGGCAAGCAATCAGCCGCTCATCCCGTTCCTCAAGCATGACGAACCCGGCCAACATGCCGAGCAAGAGCGGCACCAGCTGCAGGGCAAATGCCAGCGCGAACGAACCATGTTCCGCTATCGAGATGCCGAAGCGATCGCCCAGCATATCGTCCGCGGCAGGCAGGCCATACCGCAATGCCGCCAACAGGAGCGGCGGCGCGAGCCACGCGAAGCCAAGCATCGGATCGCGCAGCATGCTCTTCATGTCGAAGCGTACCAGGCTTAACGACATCCCCCTCATGACTTCCTCCCTTCTCCGATGCGGTGCATAATATGCCGATCGAACTCGCGGCGAGTCCACAAGCAGGCAATCCCGATCCAGAAGATCAGCACGAGACAACTGAACAAGCAATCGCTCGAAGCAACAGGCAAGAACGCCGCGTCGAGCAGCGTCAGCGACCCCCATGTAGGCAGGAGCCGCCACAAGGGACTCTCCAGCAAACCGAAATAAGGTATAAGCGGCAGCAAGAATGGCAGCGAGTAGAAGGCGGATTGCAGGAAGAAGCCGTTCACGGAACGGCTCTTCACGGCAACTCCAAGACCGAGCGTCGTGAAGAACATCGCGGTCAGCCCTGTCGATGTTACGATCCCCCATAATTTCGCGGTGAGGCCGAAGGTCGCCGCGTGGATCACGCACGCCGACAGCACGGCCAAGAGCGACAGGGACAGCGTCTTCGACGCGATATATTCGAACGGTCTGAACGGCGTCACGAACAGACTGTCATAGACGCCCTGTCCCCGCTCCAGCAGCACCAGCCCCCCGATAAAATAAAAGCCGAGCGCGCTTGGATCCGAGAAGGTCAGCATCCGACTCGCGAGTTCGCGCGCGTCGGCAGGAATGACCTGCAGAAGAACGATATAGGCCGTGCATACGAACGCATACGCCGTGTAGAAGCCATGTCGCAATTGCAGCCGCATATCCGATCGGATCGACGCTGCGAGCCTCATGACAAGCCTCTTCCCGTCACATCGATGAAGATTTGTTCGAGCGAGGGCTCCTGCGAATGCAGCGTGTCGATCGGCTGACGGCGAAGCAGGCCGATGAAATCCGCATTGTCTCCGATGCCGTTCATGTCGAAGCTCCGCGACTCGCGCGAGCCTTCCGCCGTATATTCCACGATAATCCGCCTGCCCCCTCTCCCGAGCATCAGATTGCGAGGCGTATCGATGAGCGCCAGTCTCCCGTCCACGATGAAAGCCACGCGATCGCAGAGCTCTTGCGCCGCCGTCATGTTATGCGTCGTGAGGATGACCGTCACGCCCTCATCCGCCTTCGCGCGAATGATAGCCTTCAGCATTCTGGCATTCACCGGATCCAGCCCGGATGTCGGCTCGTCCAGGAACAGCGCCTCCGGCCGGTTGAGCAGCGCACGGCACAGGTTGAGCCGCATGCGCATGCCCTTCGAGTAATCGGCTACCTTCGTGCGGGCATAGCCGCCCAGCCCAACCGACTCGAGGAGCGCCATCGGATCCTCAGTCTTGCCTGCGTACAGCGAACGGAACAGCGACAGATTCTCCAGCGCAGTCAACCGGTTATAGAAGTTCGGGAACTCGAATGCGACTCCGATTCGCTCATAGTAGCCGCGATTCACCTGTCTCAGCTCTTGGCCGAACACGCGCACCTGTCCCTCATATCCCTTCAACGCGCCGATCAGAATTTTCTGCGTCGTGCTCTTCCCTGCTCCCGACGGACCAAGGAACCCCAATATTTCGCCCTTTCCTATCGTAAAATCCAACCCCTGAAGCACTCGTCTGCCCTCGCCTGGGTACGTATACGCGAGCCCATTCACCTCGATCAAGGCAACTCCCCCCCTTCTCGCCTCGCTCAGCGAATCACGTCTCAAGAATCAGTTCATTGGCAATGCAGTCGATCAAGAGCGCCATCGTCCCCTCGTACCGCGCTTCTCCGATCTGCTGCCGCTGAAGAGACAGTACAACCAGCGAGCGAATGACGCTTACGATCGCCTCCGGATCGCGCTTCGCCATCCACCCTTCCCGCTGGCCTCTCTCGATCACGGGCAGCAAATCGCCGGCATCGTCAATGAAGTTCGCTTGCAGCTTCTCCTCCGGAAGCTTGCGAAGCAGCGCCTCCATCACGTCTTGATCGAATAATTGGCGCAGCAAGGGCCGCTCTTCGAAGAGTGCCAGAGATTGCTGCAGGAAGCGTTTGAACAAGGTCCTGTCGACCGTATCGGCCTCTTGCAGCGGCGCAATCATGAGCGCTCGCAGCTCGGATTCCTCTTCCTCGAGAATGTCGAAGTACAGCTCTTCCTTCGCGCTGTAGAACAGGTAGAAGGAACCTTGCGCGATGCCTGCTGCCTTCGTGAGATCCGCCACGCTCGTCTTCTTAAGCCCAAGCGCCGAGAAGAGCCGCTTGCCTTGCTCCAGCAGCTTCCGCTGAATGATAGCCCGCTCTCTATCCGCGAACTTCCGCATCTTCCGACCCCCTCTTAATTATATGAATGATTTTATTATATATTCATATACTACGACTGGCAATGCCGTTCGTCAATAGACAAAGAGCGTCGACAAGAGCCGTTCCTCTCGTCAACGCCCTTCCAGGCACGCCTCTATTTGCTTCCTTCCGCCCTGCGCGCCTGCCCTTGCATCGCCGTTTGCTGCGCACGATACTCCATCGCGGTCACGCCCTCCAGCTCCTTGAACACGCGGTTAAAATGCTTCGCATTGTCGAACCCGACCATCTCGCCGATCTCGTACACCTTCGCATCCGTCGCCGCCAGCAGCTCCTTCGCCTTCTCGATGCGAATTTTCTTGAGTACGTTCACGAAGCTCTCGCCGGTATACTCCTTGAAAATCTGGCCGAAATACGAATAGTTGAGCGAAACGTAGTTCGAGACGACCGTCATGTTGAGATCCTTGGCGTAATGCTCATGCATGTACTGCAGCGCCTTGCGCATCTCCTTATGCTCGCCGTGCACCGACTTGATATTGCAGATGTAGTCGGACAGGAGCATGACCAGATCCTCCACATCGTGGTAGTAATCCTGCACCGCCGCATAGTGATCGATGCTGCCGACGCGTTTGTAGAGCTTCAGCACCTCGACCGACTCTTCGCCGTACGTGTGGAAGACGCGGTCGAATACGAGCTCGTTGAGCAGCCGGCCGACCTCCTCGATATACGCGACGCCGTCCTCTCCCGCCCCGATGGCGGACAGGTCGAACAAGCGGAGCAGCATGCTCTTGATCTCCTGCTCCTTGCCCGCGCCCAGCAGGTTCCCCAAGCGACGGATGTCCTCCACCGGAACCGCGGGTACGGCTGGCACAGCGCCTCCTTCGCCCGCAGCGGAGACCAGGATGGCAGAGCCCGCATGCGGCTGAAGCAGGCTGCGCTTCAGCGCTTGCTTCGCCTGCTTATACAAGACGGGCAGCTCCGACGCCGACGAAGCGCGCCGGCTTAAGCCGATGAAGTAGAGCGAGCCCGTCTTGCCCGCCAGGTCTGCCATCAGCTCCGCGAAGCAGTCGGGATCGCTGGATGCCACCGTCAGCTGACCGTCTTTGTCGACCGTCCAGAACGTTCGACTCCCCTGCTCGTAGCGCCTCGCCAGAAATTCCTCGGCCTTCACGTATTGGCGCGCATCGCCCGCGAACTTCAATGCGCCGACCGCGTAATCCGGCTCGAGCGCACGCAGGCCGGATCGCTCCAGCATGTCGGCAGCCTCCTCTTCGCCCTGCTCCGCATGCAAGAACATCTGATTCAAGACGCTTGCCGCAAGATCGGAGCGATACCGGCCGGCTTGGCTTAACAATCCCGCCGTCTCTTCCGCGCGCGTCAGCTCCTCCTCGATCCGGGCAATGGCGCCATGCAGCTCCTCCCGTACGATCGGTTTCAGCAGATATTCCTTCACCTCGTACTTGATCGCTTCCCGCGCATATTGGAATTCGTCATATCCGCTCAAGATCAGGATCGATGGCCGGTGATGCGAATGGTACGCATGGCGGATCAGCGCCATCCCGTCCATGCCGGGCATCCGAATGTCGGTAATGACAATATCGATTCGCCTCGCTTCGATGGCTTCCAGCGCCTCTTCTCCGCCCGAAGCCAGCGCGATATCATAGCGGCCGGGGTATTCGCGCTCGATGATCGCCTTGATCCCCAGCCGAATGTTGCGTTCATCGTCCACAATCATGATCGTTCTCATGTCAGCCTGCCCCTCCGCTCAATATGAAATAAGGAATCCGCATCAGCACCCGCGTATACCGGCCTTCCTCGCTTTCCACCTGCAGCCCGTACGCATGGCCGTAGAAGAGTCGAATCCGTTGCTGCACGTTCTGGAGGCCGATTCCGCTTCCCTCGCGCTCGCCCGCATCCGCCGTACCGTCCGGCTCGAGCACTCGATTCGACGGGTCCGATGCCAGCTTGCTGTTCAACGCCTTCAGCGCTCCGGCATTCATGCCCTCGCCGTTATCGGCGATGGCAATGATCATCGCGTCCTCCTCGCGCCAGGCCTCGATCTCGATGCGCATATCGCCCGATTCTCCTTCGCGGAAGCCATGCTTGACGGCATTCTCGACGATCGGCTGCAACGACATCTTCAGCACCTCCTGCGCTAGATAGCCGGGTTCGATCGCGGTAGCCAGCTCCACTTTGCGCTCGAAGCGCACGTTCATGATCGCGATATAATTGGCGATATGCGCGATCTCGTCACGCAGCCGCACGTATTCGCTCGTCCATTTCAGATTGTAGCGCAAGAGGCCGCCTAGCGACGTCAATGCGTCGGAAATGGCATAGCGGCCGTCGACCTCGGCCATCATCTTGATATTCTCGAGCGTATTGTAGAGGAAGTGCGAATCGATCTGGTTCTTGAGCGAGCGCAGTTCCGCTTCCTTCGAGGCGGCCTTCTTGTTCACCGCGTCCGCGATCAGCTCATTGATCTTGCTCAACATCTTGCGAAAATGATGTGCCAGCTCCCCGACCTCTCCGCCGCCCCGCACCGGAATCTCGAAGCTGAAGTCGCCTTGCCTCATCTTCTTCATCGAATCGCGCAGAATGTGGAGCCGCTTCAAGATAAGGGCATTCAGGAAATAAGAGACGACCGATAGGATGATCAACAGGATGATATTGGCCGCGATCAGCTTGTTGCGCGTCAGCATCAGCTCCCGGAGCGTCTGCTCGAGCGATACGACTTGGACCATGTGGACATCCAATTGCTCGATGTACGTGTACGTAGCAAGCATCGGCGTCCCGCCTGCGCGAAAATCGACGCTGACAAGGCGCTCGCGCGACTGTCTGTCGACGACCGACTGCAGCGTCTCGTCCGTTACGCCCGCGTCGGCCAGCCATGGATTGCCGCGATTGTAATACACGCTGCCCGTACGATCGATAACGGCCATCTGCGCTTGCTCGCCGTCCAATTGACTGAAGGACTTGGGGAAGAAATTTTCCAGCCACATATCGACCTCCAGCATGCCCACGATCGTTCCCGCCGGATATTCGATATTGCGAAGCAGCATCAGCTTCGGCTTCGGAACGCGATCCCCCTTATTGATGATACTGTCGTCGTTCGGCGACACATGCCAATAATATTCGGAACCGACCTTCCCTTGCATGACAGGAAACCACGGCTCCTCCTTCACGCGGGATGTCCGATAGAAGACGTCGAAGATTTCGCTGACGAACGGATTATCCGAGAAGATGCGCAGATGCGCGATATCCGGGTTATAGTTCATCAGCTGCGTCAGCTTGTCGCGCACGAGGCCCCAGCTGACATCGAAGAGCAGCTCCGTGGTGGACGGCTCGCTGACCGCAGCCAAATAATTGCGCACCTCGGCGTCCGAATCGGTGATCTGGGCGGTACGCATCATCGTGTTGATATTGCCCTCAATATTGCCCAACTCCAGCTCGACGGCATACTCGTTCTTGCTGCGCACCTCGTTAATGTAATTGTCCGAGAATTGATTGAAGATATAATAGGAGATCAGCAGACTCGGCACGAGCATGACGATAATGTACGTCAAGATCAGCCGCTTCTGCAGCGACCATTGCTCATGCCGGTAGGCTAGTTGACGGATCATTCGGTTCCATACGCGTTCCATGCTGCTCCATCCCTCGAATCTTCATCGTTCTTTACTTAATAGAATAGTATTCATACGTCCAGTTGTCAGCACCTCAAGCTTTTCCGTAGGAAACGCAGCATCGGAAGCAAATGCTTTTATCTTCGCCGGCGTTCAAGATTCGATGTCGATTATGCTTCATTGAAATTCTTCGTGATCACAATTGGACCTTACCGCATCTGTCCGGTCTTGGGGGAGAGATGTGGAGTGAAGGGGCGAACAACGGCTGAAAGCCGCCGCCGCTCCCCGTTTTTTTCGAGGGAGCGACTGCGACTTCAACTGCTGCCGGCGGAAGCGCTACTTCAGAAACTCGGCGAGCTTCTTCACGTTCGCTTCATATAGGGTCTGACGATAAGCTTGGAGCGCCTCGAAGCCTGCCTTATCGCGGTCCGCGATGAATTCGCTCCAGGTCTTGTCGAATTCTTCCTCGGACTTCGCGAGCAGAAGCTTCGGCAGCGCCTTGCCGAATTCCTGGTCGATCTTCGTCTTGCTGATGCCTTCCGGCGAGTTGGCCGGCGGATCGATCAAGTCGAACTGCGAGAAGCTGACGGTCTTGCCCTTCGTCCAATCTTCCAGCTGTTTGAACGGCTCTACGGCAGGCGGTGCCCACTGCAGGTTCATGTTCGTATCCATCAGCATCCAGAACGTATGGGATGCGCCATACTGCTTATCGAACGCGGAGCGGTCCTTGTTAAGCAGCTCGAGCGCTTCCGGCAAGAACTGGTCCTTCCCGTCGATCGTGTCGTACGTGACCCCTTTCTCGCCCAGATACATATCCTTCTGGCCTTCCTCGCTAATGAGGTAGCTCAGGAATTGGATGGCACGCGCTTTATCCTTCACGTTCTTGGAGATCAGCGTTACCGTCCAGCCCGAGATTGCGGGGCCTGCCAGCGTCGGCTGGTCAAGATTCGCGTTCGACGGACCGTCTACCGCGATGTACACCGAATTCGGGTCGTTGGCGAACAGCACGTTCTGCTGCGCCGCGAAGTCTGTGCGTTGGTACAGCATCGCGAAGTAACGGCCTTGCGCGATCTTCTCTTCCATCTGCGGACGCTTGTCGATGAAGATATCCTTCGACAGCAGCCCGTCCTGGTTCGCTTGGCGGAATACCTTCAGCCACTTGATATATTCCAGATCGATATAACGGTCATTAAGCTTGCCGTCGATATCGCGCGGGATCGCGAGGAAGTTCTGGATGTAGTCCTTCAGCGAATCGTTGCCGTTCTCGCCGAACTCATGAAGGCCGATCGGAATGATTGGCTGGCCGTTCACTTCCGGGAACTTCTCTTTCGCCGCCTTCAGCGCGGCCAGGAATCCTTCCGGCGTCCGCATGTCCGGGCTTCCGATCGCTTCATACATGTCCTTGCGGACGACGAAGGTCTGGTTCGACGCATAGTTGTCGCCGAACTTCTGGAAGTCCATCGGCGAAGAGGACGCATTCGGATAGCCGTAGATGTTGCCGTCTGCTTGCGTATACCAAGATACCTTAGCCGGGTCCGCGACCTTGAAGAAGTATGGGTCATACTCGTCGGCCAGCTCATTGAGCGGCAGCACGAGGTCGCCTTCGATCATTTTCTTTACGCCGTCCTCATACCAGCCCAGGGTGATGAAATCCGGCAGGCTGCCCGACGCGATCATCGTGTTCAGCTTCTCGTTCTCGTTGCCGGCCGGCACGATGAAGTTGATATCCACGCCCGTCTTCTTCGTGATGTACTGGCTTGTCGGGTCGACGCCCCACTTGTTCGGGAACCATGCGAAGTTCAAGTACCAATCGAACGTGATCGGATCCTTGCTCTGCTGCCAGCCCGGCGCGTCTGCAGACGGTTCGTCCGCCGCATCCGCATTATCGGCCGCATTCCCGGCATTGCTCGCATTCGCTTTGTTACCGCTTGCATTGTTCGCCGCCTCATTGCTCTTGCCGTTGTTGCCGCCCGCGCATGCCGCTAAGAGCGACAGCATGAGCGTCAGCACGAGCGCGAGACTGAGCAGCTTCGTTGTGCGCAATTGTGTCATTGATGTTCAATCCCCTCTTCTTGTTCGTATTGTATAGATCATGTCTCGTTTCCAAGACCGGAAACCGTTGTAACTGCCGGCATATGCTTCCGATGTGCGTTTCCTTCGGAAACGCTCGAGCCGCTGACCGCCAGTTTTACAGAACGGAGCGATCCCGCTCCAGACCATTACCCCTTGATCGAGCCTACCATGAGGCCTTTGACGAAATACTTCTGCAGGAACGGATAAGCCAGCACGATCGGCAGCGTCGTGACGACCATCGTCGCCAGCTTGATCGACTGCGACGTGACGGTGCGGTTAATGGCCGCGCCGGCCGTTGCGACGATCTGGTTGGAGCTGCTCTGCGCCACGACGCGGAACAGGAACGTCTGAATGGGCTGCAGGTCCATCTTGTTGACGTAGATCATGCCCGTGAAATAGTCGTTCCATTGATAGACCCCATGGAAGAGCGCAATGGTGGCAACGACGGGCATCGAGATCGGAATGATGATGCGAGTAAAGATCGTCAGGTCATTCGCGCCGTCGATTCGCGCAGCTTCTTCCAGACCATCCGGGATATCCCGGAAGAAGGCCATGAAGATGATCATATCGAAGAAGCTGAACAGCGCAGGTATGATATAGACCAGGAAGCTGTCGAACAGCCCGAGGTCGCGAATCAGCAAGAAGGTCGGGATCAGCCCGCCGTAGAAGAACATGGTGATCGTGCCCATTACGAGGTAGATTTTCCGTCCCAGCAGCTCTCTGCGCGACAACGCATAGCCCACCATTGCAGTGAAAAACACGTGGCAGACGAAGCCGATGACCGTCTTCGCGATCGTGATGCCCATGGCCGTCATGATGCCTGCATTCTTGAATACTTCAATGTAGTTATCGAAGCTGAACACCCGCGGCACCCAGTAGATGCCGCCGCGCATCGCGTCCTGTCCGTCATTGAACGAATTCACGAGCACGTACCAGATCGGGTAGAGCGTCAGGAAGCAGATGAGCAGCATGCCTACGATATTGAAGGCGTCGAACAAACGGTCTGACTTGCTTAAGGTTGGCCGTGATTCCATCCGTCGTACCGCCTTTCTAGAACAGGGATTGTTGATTGATGCGCTTCGACAGCTGGTTCGCGCCGATGAGCAGCATGACCGCGATGATCGACTTGAGCAGCCCGACTGCCGTTGCGTACGAATAGCGTGCCGAGAGCAAGCCTGTCTGGTAGACATAGACGTCGATGACGTTGCTGGCACTCTCGTTGAGCGAGTTCCGAAGCACGAGAATCTGATCGAAGTTCGAATTGAGCACGCCGCTGACCGCCAGAATGAACAAGATCGTGATCGTGCCGCTGATGCTGGGCAGGGTGACGTAACGCATTTTCTGAAAACGTCCCGCTCCGTCGATCGTTGCCGCCTCGTACAGGTCAGGCGAGACGCCCGCGATCGCTGCCAAGTAGATAATGGCCGACCAGCCGAGCTCCTTCCAGATGTCTGAGGTGATGATGATCGTCCAGAAGTACGCCGGCTCCGCCAGATAGCTGATCGGCTCGTCAATCAAGTGCAGCGCGAGCAGCAGCTTATTGATGATGCCGACGTCAGCCAGCCACGTCGCCATGATGCCGCCGAGTACGACCCACGATAGAAAGTGCGGCAGGTACGAGATTGTCTGTACCGACTTCTTGAACCGCAGCGAACGCAGTTCGTTGAGGAATAGCGCGAACAAGATCGGCAGCGGGAAGCCGATGCACAGCTTGATCAGGCTGATGCCGAGCGTGTTGCGAAGCACGGTCACCAACTCGTCGTCCTCGAGGAAGGCCCGGAAGTGCTCAAGACCGACCCACGGCGCTTCGCCGACCGTTCGGATAATATCGAATTCCTTGAAAGCGATAATGATGCCGTACATCGGAATGTAGTTGAATATGAACATCCAGGCTGCGCCCAGGAGCGCCATAACTTGCAGATACCGCTGCGCGGCGAGTTTGCGCAGCACCTTGGCTGCCCGCTCAGCGGCCGTCGGCTTCGCGAATGGACGCGCTTCGGACTCCGGCAGCGGCTCGGCAGGCTCAGCGCTCAGATTGGCATTCATGATGGTCGTCCCTCCGTTTCCGTATCCTTATTGTAGTGCGGCGGTCGTCCTCCCGTAAGGCTTCAAAGTATGAATGGGGTTGCAATATTTCGGGTGGGGAGGGATTTCGGGGGCGAGGGGACTGTCAGCAGGGCAATAGTGTGCAAACCTTGCCTAGGCAGGAGTGGTCTCGCAGTAGAGGTAGACAGCTTCTGCAGGCGGCTGAGCTGAGGCGGTGTAGCGCCAGCGGTATGGCGGGGGGGTTAATGCCATCTCTAGGGCATATCTGCGAGTTTAATTGCATTTCGAGCAACTACATCATCGCAAGGCTCGCCTCAGTACGTCGTCGTACGCGAGCGGGCGGCGCAGCTAGGCATCCATCTGCCCCAGCAGCGCATCGATCGCTTCGCCAAGCTCCTGCGCAGTGCGGAAGCCGCCATCCCCGCCTTCGAGCAAACGGGCGATCAACTCGCGGGTGCCGGCAGCGAGCGGCAGCTCTTCCTGCCAGCTCCGCACCCGGTCATCCGGCGCCTCGTAGCCCGAGTAGAGCAGGAAGAGCATGAGGTGGCCGACGCCGTATAGGTCGCTGGATACGGACGGCGCGCGCATGCGGCGCTTGACGGAATGCCAAACGTCCGGCGAACCGGACCGATCGATTGCCGCAGCGTTCTTCCTCCGTTCCAAGCGGGACTGCTCATGCCGTTCACCGGGCGATTGCTCGCCGAGTCCGCGCAGCAGCTCGTCAGGCAGCCTTTCCCCGATGCCGCAGGCCAGCCCGAAGTCGATCAAGGTAACGACTTCCTCATGCAGGATCACGTTGGGAATCCGGACGTCGCGGTGCACGAAGCCGGCCGCATGGAGATGCCCCAGCGGCTCGACAAGGCTGCGAACGAGGATAAGCGCCGTCCGTTCGCCGATCACGACGCCATCCTCCATAACCGTATCTTCAAGATTCCGACCTGCCGTGAACTCGGTGACGAGCAGCTCCTTCTTGCCTAACTGCAAGTAATCGATCCAGGCCGGAATTTGCGGATGGCGCAGCCGCTGCATCAAAGCGCTCTCGCGCCGCAGCAATTGTATGCCAAGCTCGCCCTTGCTCGGCTTGTTCATCTTCAACAATACGCGGCGACCGGTTGCCGGCTCGATACCCTCGTAGGCCAGCCCGTAGCTTCCCATGCCGATGAAGCGCACGAGTCTATAACGGTCCAGGATTGCCGTCCCTTCCCGCAGCGGATAGTCCTTCCATGCATCCAGCATGCGGCGGAACGCATGCCGCAGCCGCATATTGAGCCTGCCCATTCGCGTTTCTCCCCTTCCCTACGCCCGCCCTTCATGAGACAAGCACCTGTTCGAGAAACCGTTCTCGATCTCCCCCGTATAATATCGTATCTCTGCCATTCTCGACTACGGAGGTGGAATAACGAATGTTGAAACATCTGATCAACCGGCTCCTGCACTCGATGACCGGCCGCGGCCATTATAAGGGCGGCTACTACAAGAAATACTCCAGCAGCGCACATAAGTATTACGGGCATGGCCATCACCGGCCGCCCCACTACGGGCACAACAAATACGGCAGCCCTTACTACAAGAAAAAATACAGCAGCTTCTCCAGCTAGCCTGGCTCCAGGCCCGCGCGCTGCGCTCACGACGAACTGCCGGCGGACCTAGGTCCAGCCGGCAGTTCGCATCTTCCTAATTGTTAGCCGCTTGTTAACAAATCAAACATCCATCTCTAGCAAGTCTTATAATCTCCTAAATTGTGCCGCCTATACTAGAGGAAGTCCAATGAGTTCGACAAACTTGCGGATTCTGACTATAGCCCAACGATAGGAGGCTTGCACGCGATGATGAAAGTAATCACATTCGGCAGCCGTACAGTACCCGTCTATGTCCCGACCGAGCAGAATGAATCCATCAAACTTCTGAATGCCAAGCTTGAAGCCATGTCGCTAGATTTCGAATTTCGCAAAAAGTGGAAGCGAATCAAGTCCGTTCAGATGATTCGCGATGTTGCCATCTTCCAATATAATGACGGCACGAAGCTGTATCTCGATGTCTCGTAACGCCTCGTGTCAACGCGCGTTCAAGGGCTCTCGTTAAACTTATAGCCTACGCCCCAGACGGTCTTGATATAACGCGGAGCTCTCGGATCTTGCTCGATCTTCTTGCGCAGATTCACGATATGGACATCGATCGCGCGGTCCGTTACGTAAGAATCGAAGCCGCGGATCGCATTGATCAGATCCTCCCTGCTGAACACCTTGCCGGCATGATGAAGGAAGAGCTTCATAATTTCGAATTCGGAGAAGGTTGTGTCGACCGGCTGCCCGCCGACGTATAGCTGCCGCTTCTCCAAGTCTAAGTAGATCTGTCCGCGTGTGCCGACATTGCTGCCAGCGGCCGCCGTTCCCGTTCCCGCCTCGCCGCGGGATTCGGCAGCTGCCTGAATCGGCACCGCCGCTCCCCTGCGTACGGTCTGCGCGCGTCGGAGCAGAGCATGCACGCGAGCCGTTAATTCATGCAGACTGAAGGGTTTGCACAGATAGTCGTCCGCGCCTGTCTGGAGCAGATTGACTCTCTCCGACACTTCCGTCTTCATCGACACGATCATGATTGGCAGGTCGGAGCTTTGGCGAATGCGCGCGCACAGCTCGGCACCGTCGCAATCCGGCAGCAGCAGATCCAATAATAGAACGTCCGGATCGTAGTCTTGCAGAAGCTTCAGTCCATCTGTGCCATTCCCTGCATGCTTGACTTCATAGCCTTCTTCGGACAAATACATACTGAGCATATCACCCATGATGACGTCGTCTTCGATCAGCAGTATCTTATTCACGGTTCGTCCTCCAATCCTTCAAGAGGATGTTATTGATCGCTCTCTATTCGTGTGCGCATCAAGTCTACTGCTCTCTTATTAAACAATCGCGCAACGGATGACGCGATGTCTGTCGCTTCGTGTACTAACAACTATACTATACTCGCTTTCGATCGAACAACCGTGTGTTAGGAAATTGTTAGGCGCTGAATGTGTCGGAATCCGGCGAGATTGGATACAGAAGGACCGCAGGGATACGATGATCCCTGCGGTCCTTTGTCCGATCGATGCTATGCGCCTGCGACCGGCTGAGCGAGCTGCGTCTGGTTGGACGCCTGATCGCGAGTGCTTCGGAAGAAGAACGGGTCGCGTTCGCCGAGCCGCATCCAAGCGTCCACGCATGCCGGGTCAAAATGGTTGCCGCGTTCGCGCGCAATGATGATCGTCGCTTCCTCGTGGCTCATCGCGGTCCGGTATGCGCGCGTCGATGTTAAGGCATCGTATACGTCCGCAACGGCAATGATCCGCGCCAAGAGCGGAATCTGCTCCCCCTTCAGCCGGTCCGGGTATCCCGTGCCGTCCCACTTCTCATGATGGGAGCGAATGATGCCGAGTTCCTCTGTCATGAAGCCCATTCGCTTGCATAGGTTATAGCCGTATAGCGGATGCTGCTCGATGACGGCACGCTCCTCCGGCGTCAGCCTTCCGGGCTTGTTCAGAATATCGTCGGGGATGTACACCTTCCCGACATCATGCACGATGCCGCCCTGCGCCATGGCGCGCAGACGGCGCGCATCGACGCCCATCTCCTCTGCGAGACGAAGCCCGTATAACGCGACGCGATAATTATGGCCTGCCGTATACGCATCCTTCATCTCGGTCTGGGTAATGAGCGACTTGACGCTGGGCGAGATGGCCGTCGCGATCCATGCCCGAGGGTCCGGTCGGAACAGAATCTTAAGCATGCTGCCGATCGACTGCAGCGACAGGTACTGCCGCGCGACGCCGGCTACCATGATCAGCATGGAGATAAGCAGCGTATAGTGGTACAGCCACCAGCTCAGCTGCCACGTGTTCCCGACGACCATGATGATCTGGGAGACGATCAAGAGGCCCGAGCTGTATACGACGCAGATGTGCAAGGGAAAACCGGTCAAGAGGTAGGACTCGCGGTATCTGTGCATGGCGAACAGGCAAATGACGGCGGTAACGGCTGTCGCGATCCACTTGTAGGGATCCAGATTGATCGGAAGCGCTTCTACGGTCTGCGGCGAGGTGAGCGCGAAGATGCCGAAGCCGAGCAGCGCAAGCGACCAGCATGGCAGAAGAAGACGCTGCCAGCCAGACAGCCGCCTAACCGCACCATGATCCGTTGGCAGCGCCGACAAGCCGATCCATAGGCATGCCATGAGTATGCTGAGCTGCGCGGTAATGCGCGGCAGCGTGAGCACGTCGTGAATCATGAAGCCGGGCGTCGACAAGCCGTGAACCGCGAACACCTCCGCAAGCGAGATATAGGCGACGGAGAGAAAAGTCACGTTCACGTTGCGAAGCTTAATGCCTGCGATCCCGACGGCTATGGATAAGAACAGCGCCAAGATGGAGACCAGCGACACGATGTAGAAATGCCCGTGCGGATGGTTCATCGTCACGTCCAACTCTGCTCTGGCGCGCAGCACATAGAACAGCGCAAGCGACAAGCCGATGACAAGTCCCGGGCCGAGCCAGGACCCTATTCTTGCGTTCATCACGAATCCCCGCTTCCTGCATGATTGGCTATCGAGCCTCTATGGAATAGTCAATTGGTCCTTATTTTTAGTATACTCGCATAAGAATAGCAAATAAATAGCATCCCATGAATCGAATTCGGACATACTATGCCGAATCGCGTGCGAAATTCGTCACAAAGTATGCGGCATCTCGTATGACTTCTATCACAACTTGGCGTAGATAGAGCCGATATAGTGAGATATGCTTAGAGCATCATCGAGCATTTATAGCCCATTCAGGAGGTTCTTGCCATGAATAAGACCAAACTTCTGCCATCTACCCTTGCCGTGATGCTGCTGGCCGCGCTCATTCCGACAGCCGCTTATGCGCACGTCAAGTGGTTCACGGGCGTCGAGCCGGAGAAGGAAGCCATCACGGGCATCCTGTCGCCGCTGTTCATGTCGCTCGCGGTCGGAGTCGCGATTCTGCTCGCCGTGCTGACGCAGGTGCTGCCCGCGCTGTCCAACTGGAAGGCATCCAAGAGAATCGATGCCTCGCTCGACCGGCTTCATCCGTATACCGGCATTATCCTGCAGTACGGCACGGCGGCCGCCCTGCTCATCCAGGCATTCTCGAATTCGGTGTTCGCTCCCGAATTCGAAATCGCGAGCACGACGGAGACGATCCTGCTCTGGGCAAGCATCGTGCTGCTGCTCGTTCCGCATCGGTATGCCGTGAGGGGCGGCGCGCTCGTGATGCTCGCGCTCTTCGTTATCGTCACGATCCGCACGGGATGGTTCCACATGCTCGACTACGGCTTCTATGTCGCCATCATCGGAGTCCTCCTCCTCGACAAGACGCGCGAATCCCGACTCGGATTCCCGCTGCTGTACTTAGGCACCGGGCTCTCGCTCTGCTGGGTTGCCGTCGAGAAGTGGGTATTCCCCACGATGGCTGAAGACATCATCCAGAACCACGGCGTGCCTACGTTCGGCTTCGCTCCGACCGACTTCATCGTCATGGCCGGCTTCATCGAATTCGTCGTCGGCTACCTGCTCGTCGTCGGGATTCTGAATCGGCTGTTATCCGTCGTCTTGACGCTGATCTTCATCTCGACCACGATGCTGTTCGGCATGACCGAATTCGTCGGTCACCTGATCATCCATATCGTCTTGATCCTGTTCATCATCGAAGGCGTCAGCTTCTACAAGCCGCCGGTCGCGATCCATCAGACGCGAATCGATCAGATGGTATTCGTCTCGCTCAACTTCATCTTCGTGCTTGCAACCTTCCTGCTCATCTACTACCGCTTCGCTTAGGACGACCCGACCCTAAGAAACCCACTACCTATCGAGGCACATCGGCCTTGACGGGTAGTGGGTTTCGTTCGTTGCATCCTTGCTTAACGACGTTCGAAATCGATATTGCCGCTGCCGGTCGTCACTTCCAGCAATGCTTCCCCGTCTCCGAACTGCCCGGAAACATCGCCTTCTTCCTTGATGTCGTACTTGATGCCGTCCCAATCGATGTCGCTGTCCCCCGAACCGGTACGGAACTCGACCTTCAGCGAGCTCGGCTCCTCATCCAGTTCGATCTCGACATTGCCGCTGCCCGCCTTCAGGCGCACGTCCTGCGTTAACCGCGCAGTCTGGTACCGAATATTGCCGGATCCGACATTGCCCGTAATCTTGGCGCTGCCGTCCAGCAGCTTCACGTTGCCGCTGCTCGCCTCGAAGGTCAGCGAAGATGCCTCGAAGGTATCGACCGTTGCGTTGCCTGACCCCATATCCAACCGGATTGCGTCTGCCGCCTTGACATTGCTTAGGCGCTGGTTGCCGCTCCCCGAATGCAGGCTCACGCTCTTGCCCTCTATACGGTCTGCCTCGATATTGCCGCTGCCGGCATCCAGCGCGAGCGTGACCGCCTGCACATCGGATAGCGCAATATTCCCGCTGCCGACATCAACGGTGACGCTCTCCCACTGCCGTTCAGGCAGCTCGACGCGGAGCTTCACGTTCAGGATATTAATGCCGATGCTGAAGCCGCTCGGCATCTTCGGCTCAATCGTCAGCTTGCCGCCTTCCGTCCGGACATCCAGATCGATGTCATCGATGAATTTGGCGCTGGCCCGCCCTTCGAGCGCAATGCGGATATCCGATCCGGTCCCGCGCTTGAGCTCGACATCCACGCTGCTGCCTTCCACGCTGATAGCGGTCACTTCAGCTGCGTCCGCCGTCTCGCCCATATTGATACTCTTCGTTCCGAAGTCCATGATCTTGTCGTCTCCCGAGAAGGTAATGATGATTCCGATTACGCCCGCAATCAGCAGGATCAATCCCAATGCGAATGATTTTTTCATGCCTGCTTACCGCCTTTCACCAACCGTGTGTTGAACTTCAAGTAATTCAGCGTCATCTTGAGGAATCCGCGCGTCAAGTACAAGGTTCCCGTACCCGAGAGAATGCCGAGTCCGGTCAATGCCAGCCCTGCGAACATGCCTTGCTGCAGCGTGAACGCCATCCCGCGGAACCCCTCGAACACCGCTGTCGCAGCTCCGGCGAAAAAGGCCATCGCTACGGCCCACAGCGCAAGCAGCACGCCCATGAGCGCGATGAACGGTCCTAAGATGAAGATCAGATTGAAGAATCCCAGACCGACGGTGGCCATAACCGCGCGCGTAACGTTCGCGACATTGCTCCGATCCTCCGCTTGATGTACCCGATAGTTCAGCAGCAGCTCGCCGGCTATGGCCCGCGGGTCGCCCAGCTCCATCGCCGCCTGCTCCTCCGTAATGCCCCGTTCGCCTGCCATGCGAAAGTGCATGTCGTAGTCGAACAGCCATTCCGTGCGCACGGATGGCGGCACGGACGAGAGCAGCCGATCCAGCTCCCGCATATACGTCTCTCTTGTCATGATCGTCACCGTAACCCTTCCTCGATAATTTCGTTGACAGCCCTCGTGAACGTATGCCATTCCAGAATGAGATGGCGCATATAGCCCGCGCCTTCCGGCGTCAGCCTATAGTACTTCCGAGGTGGCCCTCCCGAAGACTCCATCAGATAAGTGGAGAAGTAGCCGTCTTGCGTCAGCCGATTCAGCAGCGGGTAGACGCTTCCTACCGCAACCTCGAACTTCTCGGAGATCTTCACCGCCAGCTCGTAGCCGTATCTGTCCTCTTGGGAGGCAAGCGCCAACACGCAAATTTCGAGCACTCCTTTTTTGAATTGTACATTCATTCAACCGCGCTCCCTATTCGCTTATATCTGCTATTGTTCAATGCAGTATAGTTCAACTACGGTATACTATATCACTCACTATTCATCAATGCAATATAGAGATCCGTCTATATGCCCGCCGCCTGTGTTAAAATTGCTGCAGGCAGACGCGAGCGGCGTTCCGCTTCACCAGCCTTTCCTACGATTGGGATCGACTAACCGCTAATATTTAGTTACAATATTCTACATGAGTCTACAAAAAATTATTGTTTTCGTCATACTTTCCTAACCCCTTTGTGGCATGATGTAAGCATGATCGAGCATGAGAGGATGCATCGCTTTGACCGAGTGGAACATTTTTTGGGATCTTGTCCGAAACGCCGCGGAGATCGGATTTTTCATCATCGTCGCCAACTACTTGCACCGCTATTGGCTTCGGCTTCAAGCTCGCCACACGGAATGGCTCACCGGTGTGCTCTTCGGCTTGGCATGCGCAATCAGCATGCTGGACGCAGCCGTAACCGACCATGCGGTGCCCGTCGATTTCAGGGTGCTATTGGTCGCCATGGCCGGCGTGTTCGGCTCTTTCCGGGGCGGAGCGGCGGCGGCCGTCGTCGCAGCCGGCGCGAGCCTGATTATCGAGGGCTTCTCGATGCCCTTTGCCTTATCGCTCGGCACGATCGCGACCGGGATGCTCATCGGAATGGCCTGGCATCGCTCCGAGAGGTCGATCCGCACGCAGCTCAGCGGCGTGCAGCATCTTGCAATGGGCCTGCTGCTAGGGGCATCCGCACTGGCTTGGACCGCTTTTCTCCCGGAAGACGAGATGATCGCATACGTGCGCGTTGCCGCGATGCCGATATTGCTGCTATATCCGCTGACCACGACCGTCCTGCGCGCGATCATGACCGGCCACTACCGCCTGCCGCAGCACCCGGTCCTGGAGATCGTCAGCATGAAGAACATCACGCATCATCTGGTGCGGTTCGCCGGCAAGAGCGAGCATACGACGATCATCATCGGTCAGATCGATAATTTGAAGAACGTGAACGACCTGCACGGCTCATCGTTCGGTGAAGAGCTGCTCATCTCGATGCATCAAAGGCTGACGGAGCTAATGAAGAATGCCGTCGTCTTCCGGCTCAGCATGAGCGAGTTCCTGATTTGCGTGAAGCAGCCCGGCGGCGATACGGCAGCGAATATGGACGTACTGCGACTCGCGAAGAAGTCGCTGATGAAGCCCTATCAGCAGCAAGGCCACGACGTGAGCCTGCTCTTCACGATCGGCGTCGCGCACGGATCTGCCTTGGGCGATTCGCTGGAGACGCTCATCCGCCAGTCGGAGACAGCCATGTTCGAGGCGAAGCGCATCGGATCGAACATGACGGTCGTCTACGAACCTGCTATGGCAGATCGCACGGTGTATCACAGCCAACTGCAGGAAGCCCTGCGGTATGCATTGGCCCGAGGCGAGATCTCGTTGCATCTGCAGCCGCAGTTCCGTACGGATTGCAGCCGGCTGCGCGGCTTCGAGGCGCTGGTGCGCTGGCATCACCCTCGCTTGGGCATGATATCTCCGGCCGAGTTCATCCCGATCTCGGAGAAGAACGGCACCATTATCGACATCGGACGATGGGTACTGGAGCAAGCGTGCTCGATTCACCAGAAGGAGCTGCTGCCGCTCTATCCGGACGCCTACATGTCGGTCAACATATCGGCCATTCAGCTCGGCGATCCGAACTTCGTATCGGATGTCATCCGAATTCTGAAGGAGACCGGCCTGCCGCCGGAGCGGCTGGAGCTGGAAATTACGGAGAGCGGGCTTATGTCGTCGGTCGAATCCGCGGCCGAATCGATGCGTCAGCTGGAGAAGCTCGGCATCCGGTTCGCGCTCGACGATTTTGGCACCGGCTACTCCTCGCTCAATTACTTGCAGAAGTTCCCGATCCATCTGGTCAAGATCGACAAGTCGTTCATCCAGGAGCTGGGCGGCAGCAAGCATAAGATCACGGAATCGATCATACACTTCGTCCATATGCTGGATCTCCCGGTTGTCGCCGAAGGGCTGGAATCGGACGAACAGCTGACCCAGCTGCGCAGCTGGCGCTGCGATTACGTCCAGGGCTATCTGTTCAGCAAGCCGATGCCCGCGAAGGATGCGCCGGACTATATCCGGCGAATTCAGCTCGCCTAGGGCCACTTGTGATCGCGAAGCATCTCAGGAAGCTTATTCGACGTCGAATCTTGAACACTGGCGCAATTTCCGGTACTCACGTAGGTCTGACTACGCTCCGTTCCTCAATTGCTACCATTGTCCAACCTTCTTGGCGCTGACAGGCGGCCTTTATAAACGCGAAGACGGCTGCACCGCGCCTCGATTTGAGGTTGCGATGCAGCCGTCTTTTTATTGCAGCCAAGCTTCTCTACATGCCGCGCGACACTTGACTCCCCCGGCCCTGCTGTTCGGCCGGCTTGGCCATGCGAGCGGCGCGGTCGCGACGCCCCTGCGCGCCGACCAGCCAATGCCCCAGCGGCAGCATGCCGAGGAGCCGCGCCAGCCCGATCGAGCCGGCGGCGACGATGAGGAAGGTCGCGACGGCGACGAGCAGATGGTAACCGGTCAAGTGGAGCGGCCTCGTCACGTTCGCGACCAGCATCAGGACGAATGCATGCGCCAGGAATCCGCCGAAAGAATACCGTCCGACCGTCAGCATGAATCGCTTGAACCATCCGCCGTAACGATCCAGCAAGACGGACAGCGCATAGGCCGCGGCCAGCTGCGTCACGATCAGCAAGAAGATAGCCGGTCTCAGATACGTGGATAATCCGAGCTTCATGCTGTCCATCGACAGACCGAGCAGCTCGTATCCGACCCACACGTAGCAGCCGATGAACATCAATCCGCTCAAGACTAGCCAACGAACGGCAATTTCTCGGAAGCGCGCAAGCCCATACGCGCAGACCGCCCCGAGCATGAAGTAGAAGAAATAGAATAGGAACCACTTGGAACGATGCTCCATCAGCCATGCCCACGGCGTTCCCCAGGACGCGATGGCGCCGGCTCGGTAATACGAGAGCCATAGCAAGGCCGCGTATGCGGCAGCCGCAATGGCGAGCATCCATGCCGTGCGAGCGGTCGCACGATCCGGCCGGACCGCGGCGAACCGCCTGAGCGGCTCTGCGAGGCGCAGGAATACGGGCAACAGCAAGTAGAATTGCATGATCATCAAGATGAACCATAGATGATAACCGTAGGTCGGGCGCAGCAGTTGGCTGCCCAGCGCGCGCCATGCGCTGGCATCCGTCAGCGATTGGCCGGAGAACAGGCTGACGGACACCCAATAGACGAACGTCCAGCTCAGGAAAGGAACGCCGATATCGATGAATCTTCGTTTCATGTAGGAGCCGTAACGGATAGGCGTCCCAGCGTAGTTGTAGAACAGAATGACGCCCGACAAGAAGACGAACGTAGGCGTTCCGAATCGGGTGTAATGGAACAGCATCGCGAGCATGATCGAGTCCGGCTGCAGTATGTCAGCCCTGTAGATATATTCCGCGATGCAATGCTGCATCGTGATCGCCATGAAGGCCATCGCGCGCAGCAGCGTGATTTCTTCGATTCTCTGTCTAGCCATGAATTGCGACCGAGCCTCCTCTCTGACCGATCTATTATAACAGAAGAACGGGCCGCATATCGCGGCCCGCCTGCATGTCCTTATTGAATAAGCGATCCTTACCACGCATTCGTGCCGAGACGATTAAGCGCCGCATCGATGAACGCCGGTTCATCCTCCGGCTTGCGCGACGTAATCAAGTTGCCGTCCACCATGACTTCGCGATCGACGAACGTCCCGCCTGCGCGCGCGATTTCCTCGGCGATGCCTGCGTACCCCGTGACCGTTCTCCCTTGCAATACCCCTGCCGCCGCCAATATCTGCGGACCATGACAGATCGCCGCAAGCGTGATGCCGGCCTTGTCGGCCTCCCGCACGAAGCGCTGCACCTCCGGGTCGTTCATTAACTGCGCGGGCGACGACCCGCCCGGAATGATGACCGCTTCGTAATCCGCGCCGCGCGCATCCCGAGCAGCCAGATGCGAACGGTATGTGACCGTGCCTTTCTTGCCCTTCAGTTCTTGATCCCGCTCAAGGCTGATGATAACGCCGTTATGCCCTTGCCTGACCATCTCGTCGTAAGGACTGGCCATCTCGGAATCCTCGAAGCCGTCCGCCAGCAAGAACGCAATCTTCTTCGCATTGCTCATCGTGCATCTCTCCTATTCCAGTATAAGGCTATATTGCCCTATTGGCGGGAATCCACTCACGCGCGACTTGGACTGATCAGCTGTCTGGTGAGCAATAGAGTAATTTTCTACCACTAATTTCGTCACTTGCAGGCGCTGACGGTAATAACGGCATTTTGTACATCTATTTTCACCGGATCTAGGGCAGATCGGACTTTCCTCTCGAAATAACCGCACATTCTTACACTAATTGGTGAATTCGGGCGATATGGCGGAAAATAGTTGTACTGTTTCACCTTACACCAGCGTGCCGCCCTGCAGCTTGCGGCGCGAATGGCGATGAAGCTCGGCGTAGTAGCCGTCCTGCGCCATGAGCGCGTCATGGGCGCCCTCCTCGACGATCATGCCGCCCTTCATGACGATGATCCGATCCGCGTGCATGACCGTCGACAGCCGGTGCGCGATGACCAGCGTCGTCCGCCCCCGCGAGACGCGGTCCAGCGCCTGCTGGATCAGCCGTTCCGTATGCGTATCCAGATTCGCCGTCGCCTCGTCCAGGATCAGGATCTTCGGCTTGAAGACGAGGATGCGCGCGAATGAGATCAGCTGCCGCTCGCCCGCCGACAAGCCGCTGCCGCGCTCGGACAGGCGCGTATCGTAGCCGTCCTTCAGGCGCATGATCATCGGCTCCGCTCCGACCTGGCGGCACGCGTCGATGACGGACTCGCGCGAGATGTCCTCGTGGAACAGCCTCACGTTATCCAGAATCGTGCCCGAATACAGGAACGGATCCTGCTGCACGAGACCGACGATCCGATGCAGCGAGTCGAGCCGCAGCCGCCGGATATCGACGCCGTCGATCTGCACGCTGCCTTTCTTCACGTCGTAGAAGCGCGCCAGAAGGTTGACGAGCGAGCTCTTGCCCGCGCCCGTCGTGCCGACAATGCCGACGAACTCGCCGGGACGGATATGCAGGTCGAGGTCATGCAGCACGTCGCGCTTATCGACATAGGCGAACCGTATGCGATTGAAGTCGATCTGCCCCTTGACGGTATCCTTGAAGAGCGGCCTCGCCTCCTCGGGCGACGGATCGCGGACCTCCGGCTGAATGCCGAAGATGCGCCACAGGCGATCCATGGAGACGAGCGTCGATTGAAGCGTATTCCACTGCTGCGTAATCTGGTTGATCGGTTGGAAAAATTGCCGGATATACGTGATGAATGCGACCAGCACGCCGAATTCGAACTGTTGGTTCAGTACCGCGTATCCGCCGATCCAGACGACCAGCGCGACCGATACGTTGCCGAGCAAGTCGAACGAGCGGTTGAATAATATCGTCGCGCGCACCTCGCGCAACGATTCCTTCAAGTACTGGCGATTGCCCTCCGTGAATCGCCGGTTCTGTTCCTTCTCCTGATGGAACGCTTGGATCAGGCTCATGCCGGATAGGTTCTCGGCTACGAACGCGATGACGCGCGAATACTGCGCGCGTGCACGCGTGTAGACTTCCCGCAGCAGCTTCCGGAACAGCACGGCGATCACCGCGATGACCGGGAACAGCACGAGGCAGTACAGCGCAAGCGTCGGATCGAGCAAGAACATGAAGCCGACGATCATGATGATCGAGAGTCCGTCCCGTACGAGGCTCAGCAGCACTTGCGTGAAAAATTGGTTGATCGTCTCCGTGTCGCTCGACTCGTTCGTGACGAGGCTGCCGATCGGATGACGGTCGAAGAAGGACATCGATTGACCGGATATATGGCCGAACAGATCCTTGCGCAGCTGCGCGACGATGCCCTGTCCGGCACGCTGCATCAGGTTGCCTTGCAGATAGGTGAAGATGAAGGCCAGGACCGCCATGATCGCGTACGCAACTCCTAGTCCGATCAAGACGGGAATGCCGCTCTCCCCGAGCGGAATCGCGTCGTCGATCGCGTACTTCACGATGAGCGGCTGGAGCAGGTCCGCCCCGATCGCGAGGAACGTGCACAAGAAGCCGAGCAAGAACGTGACGCGATGCGGCCTGGCGTAAGCCAGCAGCGAGCGGAACGCCTGCCGCCGGTTAAGGGCGCTCTGCTGCGGATCCTTGCCTGACGGCGCATCGCCGTTCTGCGAATTTGCGTTGCGGTCAGCCATTGGAAGCAGCCCCCTCTCCTTGCATCGCGTAGAGCGCGGCGTAGTAGCCGCCGCGGGCCAGCAGCTCGTCGTGGGAGCCGCGTTCGACGATGCAACCCTCCTGCAGCACGACGATCTGGTCGGCGTGCATGACCGCGCTGACGCGATGCGCGATCAATAGCGTCGTCTTGCCGCTGCGCGTCTTCTGCAGGTTGTCGATGATGCGCGTCTCCGTCACCGTATCGACGGCGCTGACGCTGTCGTCGAGCAGCAGAATCGGCGCTTCCTTAATGAGGCCGCGGGCCAGGCTGGTCCGCTGGCGCTGGCCGCCGGACAGCGTCAGCCCGCGCTCGCCCAGCTTCGTGTCGAAGCGATCCGGCAGGTCGGCCACATTCTCGTAGATGGCCGCCAGTTTCGCCGCATCCTCTACGGCCGTCTGCTCGCTCTTCCGATCGAAGAACGCGATATTGTCGCGGATCGTCGTGCTGAACAGGAAGCCGTCCTGCGGTACGTAGCCGATGCCCGTTCGGAGGCTTTCGAGCGTTACGTCGCGCACATCTCTTCCCGCTACGAACACGGTTCCGACTGGCGGTTCATAGACGCGCAGCAGCAGCTTGACGAGTGTCGTCTTGCCGCTGCCTGTCGCCCCTACGATGCCGACGGTCTGCCCTGCTCCGACGGTCAGGTTGATATCCTTCAAGGCAGGCCTGCTGCTCTCGGGATAGCGGAACGTCAGTCCGCGAATCTCCAGGTCTGCGGCAGCCGCCGGCAACTGGGCAGCCCCCTCCGCATTCCGCACGTCCGACTCGACGGCCAGCAGCTGATTGAGACGATCCAGCGAGGCGCGGGCACGCTGGACCGTGTTGATCACGTTGCCGATCTGCTGCAGCGGGTTGACCACCATGCGCAGATACAGCGTGAGCGCGACGAACGCGCCGAGCGACAGCCGATCCTGCAGCACGAGGACCCCGCCGTATGTAATCGCCACGACGAGCGCGAGCGCGCCCGCGAACGGCAGTGCGGCTTGGAACATCGCGCTCAGCTTCACGAGCAGCAGCTGATTGTCGCGGATGCGGTCGACCGTCTCGCCGAAGCGGCTCTTCGCAATCGGCTCAGCCGCGAACGTCTTCGTGACCTTAATGCCGCCGAACTGCTCTTCGGCCGATTCCGTCATGGCCGCCAGCGATTCCTGCACGCGCTGCGACTGCTGCCTGATGCGAGGGCCGAAATACCGCACGAGGAACGGGATGACGAGCAGCGGCAGCACGCTGACGACCATCAGGTCGAGCGGGATGTCGCTGAGCAGCATGATCGTCACCGAGGAGATGAGCAGCACCGTCGCGTTCGTCATCTGGTTCAGGCCGTTCGCGATCGCTTCCCTGACCGCCGTTACGTCATTCATCATGTAGCTGAGCAGCTTGCCGATGCCGTTCCGGGAGAAATACGTCTCGCTCAACCCGGTGAAATGGCGGAACAGGCGCTGTCTGGTCGAGAATTCGAAATAACGCCCCAATCGATGGTTCACGTACTGTCCGATGCCGAACAGGCAGCCGTAGCCGATCCCGATCGCCAGCAGCTCCAGACTATGCTTGCGTACGCCGGCATACGTCAGCCCCTCCTCCTGCAGCCGGTCCGTGAATGAATTCAATACGGCGGGGAAGAGCGCATAGATCACGTTCGCCGCAGCAATGGCGATTGCAGCAAGCATGTAGAAGAAGATGTATTTGCGAATATGCGTGAAGAGGAGCCTCTGTCCGTCCAACTTGTCGATCACCGTCCTGTAGATGAAGTCGGGATTGCGGATTTTACCAAGAAGTAGATGCCGTACTGCAAGAAAGCCGCAGCCAGCAGAACGATCGGCAGCCAGATCGAGTCGAGATCATGCGCGAATAGGAGCAGCAGCGTAATGGCCAACATACGGCCGACATTGATGAATACCTCGCGCACGACGACCGCCTCCTGCCGCAGCTGACCGCGAAGCGGCAGCATGCTGATGATTCGGTAGTAGAAGGTCGTCAAAGTGTTCATCATCAGCGGATTGAACAGCGAGAACAGCACCATGAATGCCGTCACCGTCCAGAAGCTTACGTCGATGAGCAGGAACGCCGCGCCGAGCACGACGCCTGTCGTGGAGAAGAGCATATAACGTCTCCCGGCCTCTTCCTTCGCCTTCCGCGAGATGATATAGCCAGACAGAATCAGGAGTCCGGAGAAGAGCACGCCGAGATAGCCGACCCAATCCTCCCTGCCCACCGTCCGGAAGAGCAGGATGTTCGGCAGGAACAACATGAGGCCTTGAAGCATCCCCATGATGAAGAACCCGCAGAGCGCCCGGAACCAGACGAGATTTTTACGCATGAGCAGAAGCATCATATGGAGGTAATAGGTCTTATGATGGCTTGTCGCCGCCTTGATGCGCAAGCTGACGACGGCCGCCGCGACAAACATGACGAACGCGATCATGAACGTCATCATATAGCCCTGCAGCCCCTCGCTCCTGCCGATAATGAAGCCGGCGAGCGCCGGTCCGACGAGGCCGGCCGCATTGAAGAACGTCATATTGAGCGCCAAGAAGCGCAGTCGGTTCTGTTCGGTCGAGACGTCGTACATGAGCACCTGATAGCCGGTCCAGTACAAGCCTGAGGAGAATCCGTTCAACACGGCGAAGAGGATATAGTAATTGACAACGCTTTCTTGCGTGATAATGACGAGCAGGAAAAATATCGCCATCATCAGGATGCCAAGCCGGTACGTAACAAGCCGATCCCGCCGCTTGGCGATCCAGCCGCCAACCGCGAACCCGACGGGCGTCAGCAAGTAGTTGAACATGCTGTACACGCCGTTGACGAACAGGTCTTCCGTCAGCCTCCAGAGGTAGAGGTTCAAGAATAAGCCCGCCATCGAGGCCCCGAACTGGAACAAGCTGTGGATCGTGATGGATGTTCTGGCTTCCTGCGATAGTCGCCTCTCCGGCGGGATCTGCGCGCCTTTCAACAGGCGGAGTAGGTTCATGACGGGTGCTGCCTCCTCGAGACGGTCGTATGCATAGACATGCTGCAATGGTAGGACCTGTCGTTCGGACCTAACATGAAAGTTCAAAAAGACCAGTTGTCAGCGCCGAGAAGGTTGAACGATGGTAGAAACTGAGGAGCGGAGTGTAGTCAAAGCTACATGAGCACCGGAAATTTCGCCAGCGTTCAAGATTCGACGTCGAATAGGCTTCTCGAGATGCTTCGCGATCACAAGTGGTCTTTTTGAACAACATCTAATCATTGAGGGGCGTGGAACGGATGAATATGTCGTGGCTTCATCAGCTTCGAGGGGTCGTGACGATCCGCATTACCGGTGCAGGCATCGAGGAGCTCGTCAACGCGGCAGCGGCGGACGGGCTGCAGCTGCTTGCCCTGCGCCGGACAAGCCGGGAGGAGACCGTATGCCGCGTGGTGCTGCGCGATTTTTGGCGCCTTCGCCCGTATTTGCGCCGGACAGGCTGCAAGATGCG
>JAEZCJ010000113.1 GCA_023433615.1 Bacillota bacterium
TGCAGCTCGTAGCGGAGCTGAATGCCGCGTTCCTTGGCGTAGACGAGGAATTTGCGGTGAACGCGCTTCACGAGCGCGGCGATGTCTACGCGCGCATGCTTCATCTCCAGATGGCCGGCTTCCATGCGCGCCAGGTCGAGCAAATCATTGACGAGGCGGCCCATTCGCAGCGATTCGTCGTAGATGACCTGCGCCATCTCGGTCTGCTCTTCGGGAGAAGCCGCGATGTTGTCGATCAGCGCCTCGCTGTAGCCATGCAGCATCGACAGCGGCGTGCGGATCTCATGCGACACGTTGGCCACAAAGTCTTTGCGCAGCTTCTCGAGGCGTACCTCCTCGGTCACGTTCCGCAGCACCGCTACAGCGCCGCGCACGCTATCCTTCGACATCAGCGGTGCCATGACGAGCGACCACACATCGTTATGGACCAATATTTTCCCCGTCTCGTCACGCCCCTGCCTCAGCACGGAACGGAACGTCTCCACGAGCGGTCCCGGGACGTCGCCATACAGCTTTGCGCCGTTCGCCGCTTCGGGCTCCCATTCGATATAGCTCCATTGCTCCATGATCTGATCGGCCTGCGGGTTGGTCTGAATGATTCTTCCGTTCGCGTCGAAGGTAATGACGGCGTCCGCCATGCTTCGCAGAATACTCGCCAGATGATCCTTCTCATGCTGCAGGTCCCGAATCAGCTTATCGACTTCGGCCGCCATGTGGTTGAACGTACCCGCAAGCTCGCCGATTTCGTCGGTCGAGCGGATCGGCACGCGCGTCCGATACTCCCCTTGCGCGATCAGGTCCGCGGCTTTCTTCATCTGCAGAAGCGGCTGCGTGATCTTGAACGAGAGGAAGAAGGCGAAGAACGTCGTCAGCGAGAAGCCGATCACGCCGGTAATGACGAAGAGCACCTTCACCTCATGCGCGTTCCGGAGCGCGACCATGTCGATGTACTGCAGCAGGAACATGCCGAGCACGACCAAGACGACGGCGACGAGCACGATGATCGTCGCCCACAGCTTCCCTACGACGCTGCGCAATAATCGCAACACCATCTTACTTCGGTACCTCGAGCTTATAGCCGACGCCCCATACGGTCGTAATCATCGATGCCGCTTCAGGCGATACTTTGTTCAGCTTCTCGCGCAGCCGCTTGACATGGGTATCGACGGTGCGCAGATCGCCGAAAAATTCGTAGTTCCACACATCCTTCAGCAGATCCTCCCGTGAGAATACCTTATCCGGCGAGACCGCCAAATAATGCAGCAGCTCGTATTCCTTCGGCGTCAGGCTGACTTCCTGACCGCCTGCCGTGACGCGGTGCGCGTCATGCTCGATGACGAGGTTCGGGAACACGATATTGTTGCTGGTGCTCGCTTCCTTGGTCAGGAACGCGGTCGTCGAGGAACGGCGCAGAATCGCCTTGACCCGGTAGATGACCTCGCGCGGACTGAACGGCTTCACGACGTAATCGTCCGCCCCGACCTCGAAGCCCTGCACGCGATTCATCTCTTCGCCCTTCGCTGTCAGCATGATAACGGGAGTCGCCTTGAATTGGCGCAGCCGCGAGCATACTTCCACGCCATCGATGCCGGGCAGCATGACATCCAGCAGGATCAGGTCGAAGTCGCCGGTCGTCGCCATGCGCAGCGCCTCTTCCCCGTCCTCTGCTTCCTCGATGGCGTAGCCTTCCTTCTCCAGGTACATCTTGAGAAGCCGACGAATCCGTTCCTCGTCATCAACAACCAATATGCGGTGAATATGTTCCGTCATCTCGCACCAACTCTCCCTTAATAAAGGTAGTTCAATCCTATAACTTTCCGCAAGACCAGCAATCAGCGCCGAGAAGGTTGAACGATAGTAGAAAATGAGGAGCTCAAGCGTTTCCGTAGGAAACGCAGCATCGGAAGCATATGCGTGTAGTCTAAGCTACATGAGCACCGGAATTTTCGCTAGCGATCAAGATTCGACGTCGAGTAAACTTCGAAGCTAATCATCGCGATCACAGCTGGTCCTCCTATACGCCGGCGTAGGAGTGGAGACCGGAGATGATCAGATTAACGCCAATGAGCGTGAACATCACAACGACAAAACCGATCACCGCCAGCCAAGCGGAAGGCTGCCCCTGCCAGCCGCGCGACAGCCGAAGATGCAGGTATGCGCTGTAGAACAGCCACGTGATGAGCGCCCAGACTTCCTTCGGATCCCAGCCCCAGAACCTCCCCCATGCTTGATGCGCCCAGATCATGGCGAAGATCAGAGCGCCGAGCGTGAAGACCGGGAAGCCGATCGCGATGGACCGATAGCCGATCTCGTCCAAGTCCTCCGGATCAATGCCGTCGAGCATCGGATGGATAACGGCGCCGAGCGGCTTGCGCGCAATCAGGCGCATTAATCCGTACAGCAGCGTACCGACGATAATCGACCATATCACTGTGTTCAGCTTACGGCCTGCGTCGACGCCCTTCATCCAAGACGGCGCCTCGAGCAGAGGCTCTTGCATTCCCAGGAACGGCTCGAACGTGACGACCTCGCTATGCTGCGGCTTCACGATCGGCGGCATGCTGTAATCGACGGTATCCTGCACCAGCGTCTCCACGCCCTGCTTGTCGATCTCAAGCTTCTCCTGCAGGAACGAGGCTTCGTAGCCCGCTCCGCGAAAAGCGAACACGGTCACGATGAATGCGACGATGACAATCAGCACGTAGAGCGTGAATTCCAGCCAACGCTGCGCCTTCCGAGCCGCAGCATGCGTGGCCTTGAAATCGATGACGCGGAGCAGATACATGAGACCCGCTGCAAAACCGACCGCGAAGAAGGCTTCGCCTAGCGCCGCTGTCGTAACGTGTACCTTCAGCCAGTTGGACTGCAAGGCAGGAATCAACGGCTGCACTTCCTGCGGGAACACCGCGGCATAAGCCACGATCAGTATCGTCAGCGGCAGCGCGAACATGCCGAGCAGCGCCGATCGATAGATCAAGTACACGATCGTGAACGCGATCATGATCGCCATTCCGAGGAACGTCATGAACTCGTACATATTACTCGTCGGAATTTGACCGCTGCCGGCCCAGCGCGTGAAGAAGAACGTCAGGTGCGCTGCAAGCCCCGTCGTCGAAACGATGAACGCGATCCGCGACCATTTGCGCAGGTGCGCTTGCGGGTCGCGTCCCTTCCACTTCCGCCCGGCTACCGCGATCACATAGAATAAGAACGCAAAGCAGTATAAGAAGAATGACGCTACGAAAGCGTTGCTGCTGAATTCGATTGCATTCACTTCTGATTCCCTCCATTATCAAGCAACTTCGGATCGATCCGTATATCCATTCGGCCTAGAGCATGGGCAACGTCAGCCCGCATTCCGTACCAGTTCTTGTTCGTGTGTGCTCCTAGCGTCAGGGCGCCTTCATCGATCCGAATCCAGATACGTCTGTGCTGCCAATAGAAGCCCATGATGAGTCCGATCATCGATATCGCGGCGCCGATCCAGATGAACGGCATCGCGCGATTGACGCGCACGTTCAGGTAACTGACCGCGCCTTCGAAATCGATGCTGGACATCCCGTCAAGCTCGAATGCCAGCCGGTCGGCATGCTCGGACAGCGATTGATTCAATCGGTCTTGCCCGAACCGTTCGCGATCCCTCGCAATCGGGAAGTAGATGAACTTATCGCCGCCTTCCGTCAACCCGGGACCTTCGACGAGGAACAAGAATGCCGGCGCATTCGCATCCCGCGACTTGTTGGCCGGCTGACCGTCCTGCAGCGTAAAGTCCAAAAATCGGGTGAGCAGCGTCAGCTTGAACGGCCCTGCCTCGTACTCGACCGCGGGCTTCGCGATGGAGAGGTTAATCGGTCCATGCGACTCCCCAGTCGAACGGTCGACCAGCCTCGGGCTCACTTCGGACAGCCGCATCGTGTTATCGTAGCCGACCTGGTATATATTATATCCGTCATAGACAAGCGGATCGTTCACGATGATCGCATGCCGCTTGACCTCGCGCAGCTCAGGCTCGCCGACCGTTCCCGCACAGTTGTCCGTACATTCGAATAATGCCGCGTTCGTCTCGTACTTTTTGACCCGGTTCGTACCCTTAAGCTTATCCGGCAGTTCCGCGTCCTCATAGTAGTCGATCGTGAACGCTTCGTTCTTCACGTAGAGATTCGTGTTCGGGATGCGAACCGTATCGCCGACTTGCACGCCGATATACTCTTCCAGCTTCAGGCTGGGGATCGTGCCTGCCAGCACGGCTAGCAAAAATACGATTAGGCCGATATGGTTAATGTAGGGTCCCCACCGGCTGAAGCGGTTCTTCTCGGCTAGCAATGCGGCGCCGTCTTGATGCACGCGATAACGCCTGCGTGCCAATTCCTGGCCGAATCGCTTCGTCCAATCCTCCGGATCTTCCTCAATGACGGCTGCATACACGACCTTCTGACGCTTCAGGAACTGCAGATGCTTCCGAATCTGCTGTTTGCTGAGCGCTCGATAGAGCGGAAGCACCCGGTCCAGGCTGCATACGACCAGCGAGGTGCCGATCATGACGAGAAGCGTAATGAACCACCAAGACTCGTAAGTATGGGACAAGCCTAACTTGTAATACAGCTCGCCTGTCCAGCCGTATGTACGCTTGTAGTAATCGGGGTCGTCGAAGTTGACGAACTGCGTCTCTTGCTTATAGATGGTGCCGAGAGCCGACGCCATCAGCGTGATCACGATAAGCCATATGGCGATTTTGACGGAGGAGAAGAAGTTCCATACGCGATCGATCAGACTCGGATTCGCCTTCTGTGAACGTCTGGCCACGCCGTCATATCGCATCTCGAGCGGTTCATTGGCCGTTTCGTCCTCGCCGAGGGGCTTGCCGCACGATTCGCACAGCACGGTTCCCACATGATTCTGATGGCCGCAGTCGCATTTGGTGTTGACAAACAATGCGGGAGCCTCCTTTCTACTGCGCTATCCTTGCAGCAATTTTTCGATTCGTTGTTCAATGTCGTCAGCCGTCATGCCGCCGACATAGATGTCCACGATCGTCCCGTCCGGCTGGACGAAGAACGTCGTCGGATACGAGCGCAGCCCGTACTGCTTCTCCACGATGCGATTCTTGTCCCGGAGAATCGTATAATCCAGGTCGAAACGCTGCAGGAAGCTGTTCACGGTCAAGTCGTCCTCGCTTAGATTTATCGCGAGCACTTCCAGGCCTTCATCCTTCCACTTGTTGTACTGCTCTTGGAAAGCCGGCATCTCTGCCACGCAAGGCGGGCAGAAGCTTCCCCAGAAATTAATGACGAGCGGTTTGCCTTTGTAATCGTTCAACTCATGCACGGCTCCGTCAATGCCAGCCAGCTCGAAGGCCGGCGGCTTCCCGCCGACTTCCGGCACGCCCCCCGTGGACGCAAACAACGTCTTGCCGATGGCATAACCGCCTAGCAGCAAGACGCCGATCAGGATGGCAATTTGGACGGTTCTGCGGTTCTTCCCTATCACCTTACCACCACCTGTTAATGATCGCTTGTGATCACGAAGAATAGCTTCGAAGCTTATCCGGCGTCGAATCTTGAACGCTGGCGCAATTTCCGGTGCTCATGTAGATCCGTCTACACTCCGCTCCTCAATTGCTACCATCGTTCAACCTTCTCGGTGCTGACAACCGATCTTTTTGATTTGCGTAGTTGTACGCTAACTATATTTCATTATAGCGAAACGCGCGGATGTGTGGCTTTCGACACGCCTCACTTTTTATGAACATTATGTGACTTTCGGGCTTCGTTCAGCAGGCCCTGCACTTCCTTCGGATCCAGCGGGCGGAACTTGCCTCTCGCCAGCCCGTGCAGCGTCAGATCGCCGAACTTAACCCTTCTGAGACGCGTCACGGGATGCCCGATCGCTTCGAACATGCGGCGGACCTGACGATTCCGTCCTTCATGGATCGTGATGGAGATCGTCGCTTGCTTGCTGTCCGGATCGACGTCGTGGTAATCCACCTCGGCAGGAGCGGTCATGCCGTCCTCAAGCAGGATGCCTTTCGCCAGCTTCTCAAGCGCCGTGCCGTGCGGCACGCCCTTGACCGTCGCATGGTACGTCTTCGGCACATGATGGCTCGGATGCGTCAGCATGTTGGCGAATTCGCCGTCGTTGGTGAGCAGCAGCAATCCCTCTGTATCGTAATCGAGCCGACCGACCGGATAGACGCGTTCCTTCACCCCGGGCAGATAATCCGACACGACTTTGCGGCCCTGCGGGTCCTTCGCGCTCGTAATGACGCCCTTCGGCTTGTGAAGCATATAATACAGCTTCGATTCGCGCTTGATCGGCTTGCCTCCTACCTTGATCACGTCGGCGGACGGGTCTGCCTTAGCCCCTAGAGTCGTGACCTTCTCCCCGTTGACCTCCACTTGCCCGGAAAGAATGAGCTCCTCGCACTTGCGGCGGGAAGCGACGCCGGCCTGTGCTAATATTTTCTGTAAACGTTCCATGGTTTCACCTCATTATTCATCATAACCATCCATGTCCGAATTCACAAGCAGCGCCGCGCAAAGAGCCGTCTCCCCGAGGGGAAACGGCTCTGGAAACTTCGTCCTTAGCCGAAAACGAACAGGCAGACGACGATGGCGGCGACGAAGCCGACCAAGTCGGAGAATAGGCCGACCTTCAGCGCATAGCGCGTCCGGCGTACCCCGATCGCTCCAAAATAGACCGTCAATACGTACAGCGTCGTATCCGTGCTGCCTTGAATGGTCGAGGCGATCCGGCCGATCATCGAATCGGGCCCGTACTCCTTGATCAGGTCCGTCGTGAACGCGAGCGATCCCGCGCCTGTAATCGGGCGTAGCAGACCGAGCGGCATGACCTCGCTCGGCACGCCGAACCAATCGAAGAGCGGCCGCAGCGCATGCAGGATGACATCCATCGCGCCGGAGGCGCGAAACATGCTGATGGCCACCATCATGCCGACAAGGTGCGGTATCAATTCGACTGCGGTTCCGAAGCCGTCCTTGGCCCCCAGCACGAACGATTCGTAGACCGGCACCTTGCGGAATGCGGCATATAGCGGAATGAATGCGATAATGGCAGGGATCATCCATGTGGAGAGCAGCGTAATCGCTTCGTACACCGCTGCATCACCCGCTTCCCGATGCCGACTGCGCAGACGCGGAAGCGGCAGGCGGCCCGGAATGGATCGGAGGCTTGCGCAGCGCGCGATGGCGGTACCAGCGGTCGGCCAGCAGCGCGGCTGCCGTAGCGACCGCTGTCGCGGCGATCGTCGTGCCGACGATCTCGGCCGGATGGGCGGAATCGAAGTTCATGCGTATGGCGATGAGCGTCGTCGGCACCAGCGTAATGCTGGCGGTATTGATAGCCAGCAGCGTGCACATGGCGGGAGTAGCGGTTTCTTTGTCCGGGTTCAGCTTCTGGAGCTCTTGCATGGCCTTGATTCCCATCGGGGTGGCGGCATTGCCGAGTCCGAGCAGGTTCGCGCTCATGTTCGACATGATATAGCCGATCGCGGGATGGTTCTTCGGCACATCCGGGAATAACAGCCGCACGAGCGGGCCGAGCAGGACGGCCACCTTGCGCAGCAGCCCCGCGTCCTCGCCGATCCGCATCAAGCCCATCCAGAACACGAGGATGCTGATCAAGCCGAAGCAGACCGTCACGCCCGTCTTGGCGCCGTCAAAGGCCGCTTCGGTAATCGCGTCCATCCTGCCTGTCATCGCAGCCGTAACGAAGCTTGCCGCAATCATGAGCAGCCAGATCCAATTGACCATACGTCAGCTCCCCCTTCCGCCGAACAGTGACAGCATCGTCAATCTCCATGCATCCGCCATGCCCGTCGACTTGCTTGATTCGGCCCTCGCATTCGCCGCGCGATCTGATGCACCCGAATCCTGCCCCTCCGATGGTGCGGGCGGCACGGCCTCAAGCGGCACCTTCCCGATTAGCGCATCGTCCAAATAATATTCCAGCCTTCCGGCATCCCCCAATGCGAAGCGAACATCTTCGGCAGACAGCTTCACCAGCCGCGTGCGCAGCCTATTCCGTTCACCCTTTGCGAGCGGATATCGCAGTCCCCCTGCAGTCTTGAGCGCGAATCCCGCGATCGGCTGTCCCTCATGCGCCACGATTTCGAGCGGATAATGCGCGAAGCCCCAATCGAGCAATCGGCGGTGGTCGACCCAATCGTCTCCGTCATTGATCGTAACGGCGGCCAGCTGCTGCCCGTCCCGCGTGGCAGAGCTGACCAAGCAGCGTTTAGCCAGCTTGGTGTAGCCGGTCTTCACGCCGTCTGCCCCTTCGTATAGCGACAGCATCTTGTTCTTGTTCGACCATTTATAATCCCATTCGTCATTCGGATTCGGCACTGTCTTCACGCGGGTCTTCACGATGTCCCGGAAGGTCGCATTGCGCAGCGCGTAAGCGGTCATCTTCGCCAGATCGTTGGCGGATGAGTAGTGCTTGTCATGATCAAGGCCATGCGGGTTCATAAAATGCGTATGCGTCAGCCCCATCCATTCGGCCTTCTCGTTCATCAGATGGACGAAGCCTTCCTCCGAACCGCCCACATGCTCCGCAATCGCAGTCGCGGCATCGTTGCCGGAGCGCAGCATAAGCCCGTACAGCAGATGATTCAAGCTCATCTCCTCGCCGACGCGCAGATAGATCGATGAGCCTTCCTTGCCGGCTGCGCGCTTGCTTACCTTCACCGTATCCGACAGCTTGCCATGCTCGATCGCGACGATCGCCGTCATGATTTTCGTCAGACTTGCGATACGCATCCTTTCGTTGCCTCTGCTGCTATAGAGCAGCCTGCCCGATTCGACATCGATCAGTGCCGCTGCACGCGCATTCGTCGAGATCGGAGGCGGCGCCGCCGAGATAAGCGCCGCGGGCCATAACGCAGCCAGCAGCGTCAGCACCAGAAGTAGCGGAACGATTCGTATTGTGCGAGACTTCATTCAAGCGACCTCCTTCGAACTGCCCGGCTTTAAGGCCGCGCAGCCGCGCGGCAGCAAACGGCCGGGTCTTGTACATCTTATGAAACGGACGAGCCGGATATGTCCAAGCCGATCGTGCGCGGGGATAAAAAAACTGCCCGATAAGGGCAGTCGTGTTGTCAAGCATCGGAGGTTATAAGCCGTGAGCTATGGTCCTGCTAACGTTAGCCTAGATAAGGGTGCCGGACTTATTCGTTGTCGTCCCTGCGGCCGTACCGCCAGTATGATCGGTAGTGGTGCTGCCCGAGAAGATGATGCCGGCATTCGTTCCGGCCGTTGTGCCCGTCGTTGTAGTCGTCGTCGTTGCGCCCGTGTTGCCGCCCTTCATCATCGACTGCAGCTTGTCGATCACCTTCGGAGCGGAATCGATCATGCGCTCCCATAGATGCGTCTGATTGTCGAGCGAGACGATCTTGACGCCGTGGCTGCCAACGACCAAGAATGCGATCGGCGTAATGGATACCCCGCCGCCGCTGCCTCCGCCGAACGGAAGCGCGACTTCCGCATTATGATGATCGACCGATGCGCTGTGCGAATCCGACGAACCGTCCAAACGGATATCGCTGCCGCCTGCAACGAAGCCGAAGCCTACCTTGGAGATCGGCATAATGACGCTGCCGTCCGGGGTTTGAACGGGGTCGCCGACGATCGTGTTGACGTCGACCATTCCTTTGATGCTCTCCATCGCGGTTTCCATAAGTCCCTGAATCGGGTGTTCATGTTCCATGTGCGTTCATCCTCCTTCATCGAATAAGGATAGTTTTGCGGTTATAGGTTGCCCGTACGCCTTGAAATTATCCGCTACGCGTTGCGCGGTTCGGCCTTCGCTTTCTTCAGCAGCTCCAGCCAGCCTTGCAAGCCGCCTTTCACTTTGAGGATGCGCCCGAACAGCCGTACTCCGGCAAGCATGACGTGGACCGTTCTGATTTTTGCCGTGCAGGTCAAGGTCGTCTCGAATACCGATCGGTTAAATTGCGGCGATACCTCCAGATGCGGGTTCGCGCGCAGACGGACGAGCTGCGACAGCACACCGGTTGCGGTTGTCTTCACCGACCACGCCAGTCCCGTCGCCATGGCCGTCGAGACCGCGTCTCCGGTCCCGACCGTAGTCGACCACCGCCAATTCGTCAATTTCACTCGCGACAACAGATGCTTCGTCAATCCGGACAGATCGCGCGTGAATCGGAGAATGTCCATGAACTTATCGAAGAAGCGCTCGATGGCGTTCTTGTCGATTTCGGCCTCCGTCTCATTGACGCCGATGACCGGACCTTCTGCCTTTGCCTTCAGCTTCAGCTCCCGATTCTCGAATAAGAGTACCGGCACATTCACGTGGTAGCGCAGCAATCCGAATAGCGCGGTCACGTCGAATTCGGCGTTATCATCCGATCCTTTCCGCGCGATGATGCCCGCTATCACGATATGCGAGCTGCCGACTGCAACGATCAAGAGCAGCAGCGCTGCCGCCATCCACCACCCGATCGCATATTCATTCATTCTGGTTCACGCTCCCTGTCAACGATAACATTGCCTGCGGCTGCCTCCGTATAGTATGACCGACACGTCGTTTCTCATGCCCCATCCTTAAGGGAATCGACACGCAAAGAGCTGCCTGGCAGACGGCCGAGGCAGCTCTCGTGATTACTAATCGATTCGAAAATATTAGGACTCTTTGAATTCGTCGATCGTGATTTGTACGCTGTCCAGCTTCTCGAACAGCATCTGCGTCTGCTCCTCGAGCAGCGCCTGCTCGTCCACCGCGCTCGGCTCGGGCAGCGCATCGATCGCCGCCAATCCGAAATAATCGAGGAACGACTTCGTCGTGCCGTATAGAATCGGCCGTCCGATCGCTTCCGCCCGGCCTACCTCCTCGATCAGATCCTTATTCACCAGCGACGCCAATGCACGTTCGCTCTTCACGCCGCGGATTTCTTCGATCTCGACCCGCGTGATCGGTTGGCGGTAAGCGATGATCGACAGCGTCTCGAGCGCCGCTTGCGACAGGCTCTGCCTGCCAGGCGTGAACGCCATCCGTTCAAAGTACATCGCATGCTCAGGCAGCGTCGTTAGCCGATAACCGCCGGCGACCTCCGCGATCCGCAGGCCGCGCTTGCCGCGCTTCAGATCGGCCTTCATCGCGTCGATCGCCTCTCGCACGATCGTAGTGTCCTGCTCGGTAATATCGGCCAGCTGCTTGGCGCTGATGCCTTCGTCGCCTGCCATGAACAGCAGGCCTTCAATAATCGATTTCAAGGCTGGAAAGTTCACCGTCTTCCGCTACCCCTTTCCAATGAATGACGATATCGTCGAACAATCGGTTCTGGAAGCATTGAATATGCTTCATCTTCATCAGCTCCAGAATGGCCAGGAACGTGACGACGATCTCTTGGCGGTCCATCTCTTGGCGTATCAGGCGAGAGAAACGAACCATCTGATTGTCCTTGAGCAGCTCGACGATATCGCGTATCCGATCCTTGACCGATATCTCGTCCCGCCTGACCGTGGACACGATATTGCGTCTCGCAGCTTTGCGCAGGGCCTTCTGGAATGCCGCGATCAGATCGTTCACATGCAATCCCTTAACCGGATTCTCCGGCACGCTGGGCAAGAAGGGGGTCAGGTCCTCCGGCTCCTTCGTGAATACGAGGCCGCGATCGGTCTCCAATTCACGGAGCTGCTCGGCGATCTGCTTGAACTTCCGATATTCGACGAGCTTCTGAATGAGCTCGTCCCGCGGATCGAGCCCGTCGTCTCCCCACTCGTCGTAATAATCGTCCTCCACGATCGGCGGCTTAGGCAGCAGCTGCTTGCTCTTCATCGCCAGCAGCGTAGCGGCCATGACGAGAAATTCGCTCGTGATGTCCAATTCTAGCTCCTGCATCGCGCGCAAGTATGCTACGTATTGATCCGTAATCTCGCTGACCGAGATTTCGTGGATATCGATTTCCGCTTTGTCGATCAAATGGAGCAGCAGGTCAAGCGGTCCTTCGAACGACTCCAGCTTGTAGTGCACGGTCACTTGACTTACCTCCCGGTGTGTACGATCAGCCTTGCAAGGTGCGGGTCAGGTTGGCCATCTCGATTGCGGTGGATGCAGCCTCCCAGCCCTTGTTCCCTGCCTTCGTTCCGGCACGCTCGACAGCCTGCTCGATCGAATCGGTCGTCAGCACGCCGAAGATCGTCGGCACGCCTGTCTTCAGCGAGATCGCGGACACGCCCTTGGCCACCTCGCTGCATACGTAGTCGAAATGCGGCGTCGATCCCCGGATGACGGCGCCGAGCGTAATGACGGCGTCGTATTTGCCGCTCTCGGCCATCTTCTGCGCGATCAGCGGAATTTCGAAAGCGCCGGGTACCCAAGCGACTTCAACTTCGGAATCCAGCGCGCCGTGGCGCTTCAAAGCGTCCAAAGCGCCGCCGAGCAGCTTGCCTGTGATGAATTCGTTGAATCGTCCGACGACGATGCCGTACTTTAAGCCCTGGGATACTAAGTGTCCTTCGTAAATTTTCGTCATGGTAGGAACATCCTTTCGATGTGGGTTTATAGGTAAGCCGGCATTCCGATGCGCAATCAATTATCGAACTTGAGCATATGGCCCAGCTTCTCTTGCTTCGTATGAAGATAATTCGTATTATCCTCGTTCTCCTTCATCTGCAGCGGAACCCGTTCGACGACCTCGATGCCGTAGCCTTCCAGCCCTTTGATCTTACGCGGGTTATTCGTCAGCAGCCGCATCTGGCGGACGCCGAGATCCTTCAGAATCTGAGCGCCGATGCCGTAATCGCGCAAGTCCGGGGCGAATCCCAATTTAATATTCGCGTCCACCGTGTCGAATCCCTGCTCCTGCAGCGCGTAAGCCTTCAATTTGTTGATCAGGCCGATGCCGCGTCCTTCCTGCCTCATGTAGAGCAGGACGCCGCCTCCTGCTTCGTCGATCTGCCGGAGTGCCGCTTCCAGCTGCGGCCCGCAATCGCAGCGATGCGAATGGAAGACGTCTCCGGTCAAGCATTCGCTATGGACCCGGACCAGAACCGGCTTCCGCTCGTCGATCTGGCCTTTGACCAGTGCGACGTGCTCCTTCCCGTCCACCTCGTTCGTATACGCGATCGCGCGGAACGTGCCGAAGTCTGTCGGCATCTTCACTTCAACGACCCGCTCGACCAGCTTCTCCTTCTCGTTGCGATAATGGATCAGATCGCGGATCGTAATCAGCTTCAGGCCGTGCTTCTTGCGGAACTCCAGCAGATCGGGCAGACGGGACATGGTGCCGTCCTCATTGATGATCTCGCAGATCACCGCAGCCGGGTAAGAGCCGCACATTCTGGCGAGATCGATCGCTGCCTCGGTATGCCCCGCCCTGCGAAGAACGCCGCCCTTCTTCGCGATGAGCGGGAAGATATGGCCGGGTCTGCGAAAATCCACGGGCTTTGTCTGCGGATTGATCAACGCTCGCACCGTCTGCGAACGCTCGAACGCGGAAATGCCCGTCGTCGTCGAAATATGGTCGACGGATACAGTAAACGCCGTGCCGTGGTAATCGGTGTTATGATTCACCATGGGCGGCAGGTCGAGCTGTTCCGCCCGCTCTTGCGTGATCGGCACGCATACGAGGCCTCTCGCCTCGCTGATCATGAAGTTAATAATTTCGGGCGTCGTCTTGTCGGCGAGCGCGATGAGGTCGCCTTCATTCTCGCGGTCCTCATCGTCCACGACGATGATGGCCTTCCCGAGGATCAGATCATAGATCGCATCCTCGATGGCGTCGAACGGCTGTTGTTCAGATTGCATGATTTTCCCTCCAATTCGCTATCTCTAGTATCCTGCGGCGCGATTACAGAAAGCCGTTGTCGGCCAGGAATGCGGCTGTCATGCCGCCTGTCGAAGATCCGATCGGCTTGTCGTCCCCTGCCCGCCGCGGCCCGTAACGCAGCAAGTGCTCGATATATTTGCCGAGGATGTCGCATTCCACGTTCACGGTGTCGCCGGCCTTCTTGTACTGCAGCGCCGTCTCCTTCAAGGTATGCGGAATGATCGCGACGCCGAACGACGCATCGTCCGCATGCGCCACCGTCAAGCTGATCCCGTCGATCGTAACGGATCCTTGCGGCACGACATACCTCATCAGCCCCGGCTGCTGCAGCCGAAAGACGTATCGTACCGCATTACCTTCCGACTCCCGCGATAGAATGATGCCGGTACCGTCCGCATGCCCTTGCACGATGTGTCCGCCGAACCTTCCGCCTGCCGCCATCGCGCGCTCCAGGTTCAGCTTGCTCCCCGGCGTCAAATCCTTCAGATTCGTGTGACGGTAAGTCTGCGGCGTCACGTCCACGCTGAACGACCTCGCGTCGAAGCTCGTGACGGTCAAGCATACGCCGTTAACCGCGATGCTGTCGCCCAGCTTGACGCCTTCCAGAATGCGCTCTGCTTCGATCTGCAGGACCATCGATTCGCCTTGCTTGCCTGCCCGCCGAAGCGCGCCGATCTCTTCTATGAGTCCGGTAAACATCTTGCTATTCGCCTCCGTATACAGGGTAGCCGGTTACGCACCAGTCGCTGCCGTACATCTCGACTGTCAGGCGTTCGAATCGAACGGCATCGGCCATCCGGTCGAAGCCGTCGAAGTCGAACAGTCCAGGGCCGCTGCCGCCGATCACCTTGGCAGCGTAGAAGATCATCGCCTTGTCGATCAGCCGGGCCTCCAGCATGGCGCCGTTCAGCCTGCCTCCGCCTTCGAGGAGGATCGACGCGATCTCGCGCTCTCCGAGCAGCTTCATGGCCAGGTTAAGATCGACATGGCTGCCGTCTCCGCACGGTAGAACCTCGACGCCCTGCGCCTCCAGCGAGCTGCGCCGGGAGGCATCGGCCGCATCCGTCGTCAGAACGAGTGTCGGCGCATGATTATCGCTGAACATCCGCAGATCAGCCGACAGCCGAAGCTTGGAATCCAAGACGATCCGGATCGGATGAAGCCCCGGTACGGAGAGGCGAGCGGTGAGCGAAGGATCGTCGGCAGCGGCCGTATCGGCACCGATCATGATCGCGTCATGCCGGTGCCGCAGCGCATGGACGGCCTCCCTCGCCTGCTCCGACGTAATCCAGCGGCTGTCGCCCGACTTCGCAGCCAGGCGGCCGTCCAGCGTCGATGCGGATTTCAACGTCACGAAGGGCCTGCCGGTCGTGATATATTTCTCGAAAGCTTCATTCATCAAGCGCGATTCATGCTCCAGCATGCCCGACTCCGCTTCGATGCCTGCCGCGCGCAGCTTGGCGATACCCGCGCCCGAAACCTTCGGATTCGGGTCCAATGCCGCTACTACGACGCGCGCCACCTTCGATTCGATCAATCGATCGGCACATGGAGGCGTCTTGCCGTAATGGCTGCACGGCTCCAGCGTGACATAGACGGTTGCGCCCTCTGCCGCTTCGCCGGCCATTTGCAGCGCATGGACCTCCGCATGGCCGCTACCCCGTTTCAGATGCGAGCCGATACCGACGATTCGTCCTTCCTTGACGATCACGCAGCCGACGACAGGATTGATCCCTGTCTGCCCTTGCGCCTTGGCGGCTACATCGATGGCGAGCTGCATATAATAGGCATCATTGATCGTTTCGATCAATGCAAAAACCCCCTCGGAATCGTTCCTTGGGGGGCGATAGCTCAGATACGGTTCTAAGGCGGCAACTTCAAACAAGCCTGCTGCCTTTGTATGTGAAAAAATGTACAAAGGAAGCCTGCCGTCAGCCGGTCCGTCGATCCGTTCCTTCTCCCATCCAGACTATACTGTCGGCTCCGGAATTGCACCGGATCCACCGCATTGCGCGAATAATGCTTATGCGCGCTGCGGGTCACGGACTGACGTACGGCAGCCATGATGGACTGCGCGGTACGATCACCGCCGGTAGGGAATTTCACCCTGCCCCGAAGGATAACGAATTGATGATTACCTGTTAACTTGTATGAAATCGTACCATCGCCGCAATCAAAATGCAAGGATTTATCACATTGACAAAACGCGCCCCCTCTGTTAAGAGGGAACGCGCTTAATGCGAGGTTGGATTGTACAAGGGATAGATGTTATTCCTACCACTAATTTTGCTTGGATCGGCTCAATTGATCATTTAGTGTAAAAAAGTACCATTGTTCCAGCGAATTGCAGTTTATTTTGCGAAATCACCCAAAATAGATGTACCTTTTACCTCTAATCGAATCAAAACCGAAAATCCTTAATAATTGCGGTAGAATTTCACACTATTCACATCCCTAGACACCTTGCCGTAATTGTAATTCTAATTACGCCTCGACGACTTCTACCTTTTCCATGACATCGCGTCCACCGAACGCGTCGACATGCTCCATGCCCTTCACGACCTTGCCGAATACCGTGTGTCCGCCGTCAAGATGCGGCTGCGGCTGGTAGCAGATATAGAATTGGCTGCCGCCGGTATTGCGTCCTGCGTGTGCCATTGCAAGCGTACCGCGCTCATGCTTGTTCGGGTTGATCTCGCAATTGATCGTGTAGCCGGGTCCGCCTGTGCCGGAACCGTTCGGGCATCCGCCTTGGGCGACGAATCCTGGGATGACGCGGTGGAAGTTCAAGCCGTTATAGAAGCCTTCGTTCGCCAGCTTCTCGAAATTGGCTACTGTATTCGGTGCATCGTTCTCGAACAGGTCGATGAGGATCTCTGCCCCGTTTTTCATTTTGATCTTTGCTTGCTTTGCCATGACGTGTAATTCAGCTCCTTGCCATTTTTTACTCATGATACTACAATCTTTGCAAGAGCGCAAAAAAGTACGGCATCCGGCATTCGCAAGCATCGCCAATCGCTTTACGCTAAGCGCCAATCGCCGAGGGAGTGATCTTCATGCTGCAACGATTGCGCGTATTCAGGCGCAAAGACCGGATGCTGCCCGTTCGCCCGCCTGAACAATGGATCGAGAACAAACGGCACTTCTGGGAAGGCATAATCCTGCTCCTGCTGATCGGCCTCGTCACCTTGGAATTCCCTGGCGAGCATTCCTTGCTCGAGCGTTTGTTCCGATGGCTCGGCATTCCTCTGTACTCGAACCCCCGCGAGGAATCAGGCTGGCACTTTGCCGGCATTCTCGCCGTCATCGGATTCTTCTATGCATTCGTCAGTCTGCTCAGCTCCGTCTCGCGTCATCGCTTCCTGCTGTTCGTGGCCGCGGCCATGCTGCTGAACTACGCGCCTGACGCGTGGCTCAACCTGTACCAGCGAACGCTGGCCCCGGGCGTATATGCGGTACATACGCGCGATAACGCCGCATCCTGCTCCTACACGTTGATGGACGAGCGGATCAGCGGCATGTGCACGATTCAACTGACGAATCGGGGCGGCGATCGTCTCGAGCTGGACGCAGCGCTGGTGCATCGAACGTTCAGCAAGCGCGCCGGCGTACAGAGAATGCCAGATATTCCGGTGACGGAGCCGGTTACGCTGCATCCTCGGCAATCGACCGAAGTCAACCTCCCGCTCGACTACCCGCTTGCCGGATGGCAAGAAATCAGCGGGAGCGGCGCGACGTTCAAGGTCAAGCTGTCGGATGGAAATCGAGACCGAATCTTCTAGGAAACGCATAGAGGGCTGTCAGCCAGCGGTCAATGCCGCGAGCTGACAGCCCTTTGTATGTCTAGCATGCCTGCAGCTTACTTCGCCGAAGCGGATTTCTTCAGATGCTCGGGAATGAGGTCATTGCCGACGATATCGTCGAACGATTCGCGCTTAACAGCCAGCGTCGCTTCGCCATCCTTCACGAAGACGACGGCAGGGCGACGAATCCGGTTATAATTGCTGGCCATCGCGTAGTTATACGCGCCCGTGCAAAATACGGCTAACCGGTCGCCAGTCTGTACCTTCGGCAGTTCCAGATCCCAGATCAGCATGTCGCCGCTCTCGCAGCACTTGCCCGCGATCGATACGACCTCTTCCTTCGGATCGTTGGCACGGTTCGCCAGAATGGCGTCATACTTCGATTCATACAAAGCCGGACGCGGGTTGTCCGTCATGCCGCCGTCGACGGCGACGTACTTGCGAACGCCCGGAATTTCTTTGCTCGTGCCTACCGTGTACAGCGTCGTGCCGGCATCGCCGACCATGCTGCGGCCCGGCTCGACCCAGATTTCCGGCAGCGGGAACTTCGCGGCAGTGAAGTGCGAGATGATGGCGTCCGTAATCGCCTTCACGTACGTGGCCACAGGCAGCGGCGCGTCAGCATCGGTGTAACGGATGCCGAAACCGCCGCCAAGATTGATCACTTGGAACGTGAGGCCCAGCTCGTCCCGAACTTGTACCGCGAATGCCGCTACTTTGTCGACGGCCATACGGAAGCCTTCTACCTCGAAGATCTGCGAACCGATATGCGAATGGACGCCAAGCACGTTCAGGTGAGGCAATTGCATCGCTTGCTTGATGCCTTCGTAGGCAGCGCCGTTCCCCAGATCGAAGCCGAACTTGGAATCCTGCTGTCCGGTCGAAATGTAATCATGCGTATGCGCTTCGACGCCCGGCGTGATGCGGAGCAGCACGTTCGTCTGCTTGCCCTTGTCGGCCGCGAGCGCATTCAAGAGATGCAGCTCGACGAAATTATCGACGACGAAGCAGCCGATATTCGCGTCCAGCGCCATGTTGATCTCGTCCGGCGTCTTGTTGTTGCCGTGGAAGTGGATGCGCTGCACCGGGAAGCCGGCCTTCAGCGCCGTATACAGCTCGCCGTCGGATACGACGTCAAGCGACAGTCCCTCTTGCTCGGCAATCGCGCACATGGCCATCGTACAGAATGCCTTGCTTGCGTATGCGACTTGGAATTTCAGGCCCGAAGCCTTGAACGCTTCGGTATATTCGCGTGCGCGCTGGCGCACTAGCGCCTCATCGACGATGTAGAGCGGCGTGCCGAATTTCGCTGCCAATTGTTCGGTGTCCACGCCGCCGATCTCGAGATGTCCGTTAGTATTGATCTTGCTCGTTCCATGCAAGTACATTACGATTTCCCCTCTGCTTTCTTCGAAAAGTCCAAATGGAGTTGCATCATTTGTACCAGTATAGCGTATTTGCCTGCGAGGAGAAATGGATTTTTTACATCATCGTTTGTGTTTTCCGCTGCTGCCCGGCAGATGGTCAGCGCCGCTTGTTCGGCATCTTGTCCAGCTGCTGCGGCTTAAGCAGCACGTTGCGGGTACGTTGCATCAGCACCGGCTTGCGGATCAGAATCGTAAGCAGCGCCTGTCCGTCGAACGGGATGAACGGCCACAGGTAAGGGCGGTTGAACGAACGCTCCAGCGCAAGAAGAACGACTAGCGCCGTACTCGTAATGACGAAGCCCTTCACGTGAAAAGCAGCGACGGCGACAATCAGCACGAGGCGGACGATTCGGTTGGCGAGTCCCAGCTCATAGCTCGGCGTAGCGAACATGCCGATTGCGGCCACGGCCATATAGAGAATGACCTCATTGATGAACAACCCCGTCTGCACGGCAATATCCCCGATCAGGATCGCGGAGATCAGCGACATGGCCGTCGCCAGCGGAGACGGAGTATGTACGGCTGCCATGCGCATGAGATCCACGCCGATCTCGACAAGCAGGAACTGCATCAAGAGCGGAATCCGACCCGCATCCTGCGGACCGAGGAAAGCCAGCGCTGCCGGTTTCAGCTCCGGCTGGAGGACGAAGAGGAACCACAGCGGCAGCAGGAATACCGACGCGAATATGCCGACATAACGCACCCAACGCAGATAGGTGCCGATTAGCGGCGTCTGCCGGTTCTCCTCGGCATGCTGCGTCAGATCGAAGAACGTCGTCGGCAGCAGCATGACGCTCGGGGTCGTGTCGGTGAACACCGCCACGTTGCCTTCCAGCAGCTGCGCCGATACGACATCCGGACGCTCCGTATAACGGACCAGCGGATACGGGTTCCAGCCTCGCTTTACTGTCGCCTCCTCGAGCTGCTTATCCGCCATCGGCAGACCGTCCAATTGCACCTCTTCGATCTTTTTCTTAATCGATTCGACCAGCTTCATGTCCGTAATATCGCCGATATAGGCAATGCACACGTCTGTCTTCGTTCGCCTCCCGACCTGCATGACCTCATACCGCAAGTCTTTGTCGCGCAGCCTCCTGCGGACCAGCGATACGTTCACCATCAGCGTCTCGACAAACCCGTCGCGGCTTCCGCGAACGACCCGCTCGAGGGAAGGCTCGTCCGGACCGCGTGAAGGGAAGCTCTTCGCATCGATGATCAGCGCGGCTCCCTCATGCTCGACGAAGAGCGCGGTCGCGCCGCTCAATACGGCATCCAGCATCTTATCGAAGTCCGTCTCCTTGTCGACTTGAGCAGCCGGCACGTACAGATGGAGAAAGGCATGCAAGCCGTGCGCGGATACCTCGTCGGGATGCAGGTACGTCAATCTTTTCAACACTTCCGTCAGCGTCGAATCCTTCGACAGTCCGTTCATGAACAGCATCGCCGTCCTGCGCTCTCCGAACGTCATCTCGCGCAGCACGACGTCGAAGCTGACGCCTAGGCCTACCTGCTCCTTCAGCATCGCCTTGAATTGTTCCATTTCGCCGGGAATAGGCTGCTCCGTCAGCTTCTTCTTGGATGCCTCCTCCAGACGAAGCCTAGACCGGGCGAACATCTCGTCCTCTCGCCGCTGCTTCGCCGCGTCCAGCGGATCCGGCCCGATGATCGGAGGAACATGCTCGACTCGGGATTGCTCCGTATCTGTCCTGTCATTCATCTTATAGCCCCCTTGTATGCTTCGCGCATGCGCGTTACCGCTGGTACACCAGCCAGTCGAATAAGGATCCCATGACCTTGCCCAGCACCATCGCCATGACGAGCGCGACCAAATAACCAGACAGGCGCAGCCGCTTGGCCATGATCGGCAGCACGTTCACGACCTCGGTCAGCGCGGCGGCGAGCATGCCGACGAACATGCCGTCGAAAGCGCCGATCAGCATGCTCGGCAGCGGCGACGGAATCGCGGCCTTCCAGTCGAAGAAATCCGCGAGCGACCAGAAGACGGAACCGGCCAGTATCGCGCTTTCGAACCATGCCGATTGTCGATACCCTCTAGCGAGCTGCGCGAGCCGCGGAATGAGATCCAGAATGACGAGCAGCGCGACCAAGCCGCTCCCGACCGCAATGCCGCCGGACAGCCCGAGCAGCGCAACCAGCAGATTTGCCGCATAGTCACCCACTCGGATCGCCCCGCTGCGTATCCGTCCCCGCTCCCTTCAGCTTCTGCATCTCGTCCGCGATGACATACGCATTCACATTCTCTTGATACATATACAGCTCGACCTCGAGCGGATTCGGTTCTTCGTTCAACCGTTTGCGGAACAGATGGTTGAAGAAGAGGATCATGCCGAGACCGATGCCGATCGAATACGGAATTTGGAACCACAGCGGATGGTCGGGCTTGGTGCCCGTGACCAGCTCCGTAATTCTGCGGTGTACCTCGCTCATGCTGACATCCGCGTGAAAGTTCATGATGGCGAGCCCCGAACCGAAGAAGAGCAGCAGCCACGCGAAGATCAGCACGGGAATGCGCGGCTTGTCCGGCTTGCCCTCGACCATGACCAGCACTTGGGGATCGCCGATGTATTCCACCGCGAGCCCTGCCTCGACTTGATGGATCGCCTTGATGATGTGAAGCATATCGATGACGACCCGATTGCCGTCATTGCGCTTATGCTTGTACAACGTAAGCGCGGCCAGCCGTTCCTCAAGCGCGGGCTCGCCTAGCAGGCGGGCTGCCTGATTGAGCCGGACCGTGCTTCCGGGCCGAATGGCAATCCGCTTGCGAAGCCGGAGATACAAGACAGGCGGCCTTTCTTCCTGCATCGCAATCATTCCTCATGTCATTGTCATTGTCATTGTCTGTGAAACAAGTGCATTCGGTAAGCCTTGCATGGAACTTAGTATGAACAGCCTCCTCTAGATCATACCGATAACAATAAGAAGGACCAGCTGCGCTATTGCGCAATCTGGTCCTTGATGGTCTGCAATATCTTTTTCTCGAGCCGGGATACCTGCACCTGCGAAATACCAAGCCTGCTGGCAACCTCGGACTGCGTCTGGTCGCGGTAATACCGCAAGTAGACAATCAGCCTCTCGCGCTCCGACAGCGTCTCGATCGCCTCGCTCAGCGTGAGCTTATCGAACCACTTATCGCCGGATTCGTCCGCGATCTGATCCATTAACGTGATCGGATCGCCGTCATTCTCGAACACGGTCTCGTGAATCGAGGCCGGCGGTTTGTTCGCCTCCTGCGCGAAGACGACATCCTCGGCGGTCACGCCCAGTTTCTCGGCCACCTCGCTCACCGTAGGAAGCCGTCCCAGTCCCTTGGACAGCTCGTCCTTCGTCTTGCGTACTTTGTTCGCCATCTCCTTCAGGGAACGGCTCACCTTCAGCGTGCCGTCGTCGCGGAGGAAGCGCTGAATCTCTCCGATGATCATCGGCACCGCATAGGTGGAGAATTTCACGTCATAGGACAAATCGAACTTATCGACGGACTTGAGCAGGCCGATGCACCCGATCTGGAATAAATCCTCCGGCTCGTAACCGCGGTTCATGAACCGCTGCACGACGGACCATACGAGCCTGATGTTGCAATTGACGAGCGTATCCCGCGCGCTTGACTCGCCGGCTTGGCTTAAGGCGATCAGCCTCTTCACTTCCGCGTCATCCAAAAACGGCTGCGTGTTCTGTTTCAAATCGGCTTCCATGAGGTCCAACCCCTACGCGCTAATTATAAAGCGCCTTTTTCGATTCGATGCGCTTCATCATCAGGATCTGCGTCCCTTTCCCCTGCTCGCTGGTCACCTCGAAATGATCCATGAAATTTTCCATGATCGTGAAGCCCATGCCCGAACGTTCCAGCTCAGGCTTGGATGTGTAGAGCGGCTGTCTGGCCAGCTCGAGATCCTCGATGCCGTCCCCTTCGTCCCGGATCGCGATAGACACCGTATCGCCCTCGATCCGGGCCTCGATCGTGACGGTGCCGCTAGGGTCGCCGTTGTAGCCGTGAATGATCGCGTTCGTTACCGCTTCGGATACGGCGGTCTTCAGGTCGTTCAGCTCATCCAGCGTCGGGTCGAGCTGGGAGACGAAAGCCGCCACCGAGATGCGCGCGAATGCTTCATTCTCCGAACGGCTGGCAAAGCTGAGCGTCATGCGGTTCGATCCGTTCATGATACGACCTCCAAACTTGTGAGCGCCGAGCGCTCAGAATCGTATATCGTTAGAATCTTGAACAGACCCGACAACTCGAACAGCCGATAGACCGCCGGATTAACGTCGCACACGACCATTTTGCCGCCGCGCGACTTCAGAAGCTTGTACCGTCCCAATATGACGCCCAAGCCGGAGCTGTCCATAAATTGCAGATCCTTCAGACTTAGCACGACATGGTCGCTGTTCCCGCGCAGGATCGCATCTTCCATCTGAGCTCTGACGCTGTCTGCCGTATGATGGTCCAGCTCGCCGCATAAGCGGACGATCAGGACATTGCGATAATGCTCGAGCTCCACCTGCAAACGCATGATCTGTTCACTCCTCTCCTCGGATGAACAGTAGATTCTCCTTCGCAGGCTTCCTTTCCTGCCTCCCGACAAAACTAGAAGCAGGATGCTAGAAGCTGACAAGATACGCTACTGGACGCGCAAGATTATGCGAACAATTCCGAGCAGGTTCGCTTAAAGAGCGTCCACCAGCCCGCCCGCTCGACTGTAGTCGGCGACTCCACGTCGAACTCGGTCAGCACCTTATCGCCCTGATAGACGACGAGCTTCCCGATTGCTTCCCCTTGCTTGATCGGCGCGCGCAGCGGCGCGTTAAGCCGCAGCTCGTGGCGGATATCGCCCGTCTGCATGCCCTTCTTCATCAAGACGCTGTACGGATGCTTCGCCACGAGCGACAACTCCGCGACCTGACCCTTCGCGACAGGGATTTTCCCCATCTCGTCGCCTTCCTTGAAGATCGGCAGATTCGTATATTGCGCGAACGCGTAGTCGAACAATTGCGAGACTTCGGCATTCCGCGTCTTCGTGTTGGGCTCGCCCATGACGACCGCAATGATCCGGAAGCCCTCTCGCATTGCCGTCGCGGACAGACAGAATTTCGCTTCGCTCGTATAGCCGGTCTTGAGCCCGTCTGCGCCGCTGTAGAACCGGACCAGCTTGTTCGTGTTGACCAGCCAGAACGGCTTCTCCGAATCCTTGCGAAGATAGTCTTGGTAGAGGCCCGTATATTTGGTGATTTCGCTATGCTTGAGCAGCTCCTTGGACATGATCGCGATGTCATGCGCCGACGTATAGTGGTCTGCGGCCGGCAAGCCGTTCGGATTGACAAAATGGGTGTTCTTCAGGCCGAGCTGCTTCGCCTTGTCGTTCATCATCCGCACGAATTCCTGCTCGGTGCCTGCCAGCTTCTCGGCCATCGCCACGGAGGCATCGTTGCCGGATGCCAGCGCGATCCCCTTAAGCATGTCCTGCACGGTCATCTCCTCGCCGGGCTCGAGGAAGATCTGCGAGCCGCCCATCGATGCCGCGTATTCGCTTGTCGATACTTTGTCCGTCAGCTTGATGCGGCCTTCGTCCAGCGCCTCCATGATCAACACCATCGTCATGATCTTCGTAATGCTCGCAGGCGGCAGCTTATCATGGCTGTTCTTCTCATAAATGATCGTGCCGCTGTCCGCGTCCATCAGAATGGCCGAGCGGCTGTTCGGCGCGAGGTCTGCGCCGCCGTCTGCTTGTGCCGGCATCGGCAGGCCGCCAGGCTCCTCTTGTTGTCCGAATGCGGCTGCAGGCGCCGCAAGCATGATCGCCAGCGCGAGCAGGGTAACGTTTCTCCATCTTGTAAGCTTCTTCACTTCTGGTCCCCTCCTGATAATGTCTTATGCGGGCTGGCCGCAGAATGGCTAGCTTCTTCGTTCCATTATCGCCTGCCGGAAGGGAAGTTATTCCAAGGGAGATGAAAAACAGCAAAAAACCAAGCAAGACTGTCGCTGGTTCATGACAGTGCTGCTTGGTTCCTTATCCGCTGATGTGTTCCGTACACGATTCCGCCTACGGAATGTACCGCTCGATACCTTCCTTGGTGACGATCGACAACACGAGGGGACGCTCATCCGGAGCCGCGCTTCCGATCGTGAACGCCTCCCGCACCTGCTTGGACACGGCCGTCTCCGCATCGCTCTCCCGAGCTGCGTAGAGCCGCGCGATCACGTCGCCGGCTTGCACGGGTTCGCCGATCTTCTTCGCGAGCTTGATGCCGACCGCGTAGTCGATCGACGCTTCCTTCGTAGCGCGGCCGGCGCCCAACAGCATTGCCGCAATGCCGAGACGCTCCGCGTCGATCCGCGTAACGATGCCTTTCGCGTCCGCCTTCACGTCGATGACGACCGATGCCTGCGGCAGCTTCGACGGATCCTCGATCGCTGCCGGGTCTCCGCCCTGGGCTGCGACGAACTCGCGGAATTTCGCGAACGCCGCTCCGCTGGTCAAGCTCTTCTCCAGCATCGCTCTTGCATCTGCCGTCGACTCCGCCTTGCCGCCAAGCACCGTCATATGCGATGCCAGCGTCAAGCACAGCTCCGTCAAGTCCTCGGGACCTTGTCCCCGCAGCGTTGCGATCGCTTCGGCGACCTCAAGCGCATTGCCGATCGCATAGCCTAGCGGCTGGTCCATGTCGCTGATGACGGCAGCCGTGGCTCTTCCTGTCTCGGTTCCGATCGCGACCATCGCCTCGGCCAGCCGCTCCGCATCCTGCACGGTCTTCATGAAGGCGCCGCCGCCTGTCTTCACGTCAAGCACGATCGCGTCCGCGCCGGCCGCGATCTTCTTGCTCATGATGGAGCTCGCGATCAGCGGAACGGATTCGACCGTCGCTGTCACGTCGCGCAGCCCGTACAGCTTCTTGTCGGCTGGCGTCATATCGCCGCTCTGTCCGACTACGGCGATGCCGATCTCATTCACCTGCCGGAAGAACGCGTCAATGGCCAGTTCCGTGCGGAATCCGGGGATCGATTCGAGCTTGTCGACCGTCCCGCCGGTATGTCCCAAGCCCCTTCCGGACATCTTCGCCACCGGCACGCCGATCGAGGCGACCAGCGGCGTGACGATCAAGGTCGTCTTGTCGCCTACGCCGCCCGTCGAGTGCTTGTCTACCTTGATGCCCGCGATGTCGGACAGATCGAGCTGGTCGCCTGACCGGGCCATCGCCATGGTCAGCTCCGCCGTCTCGGCATTGCTCATCCCGCGAAAATAGACAGCCATCGCCCAAGCGGACATCTGGTAATCGGGCACATCGCCTCTGCTATAGCCGCTGATGAGATAGTCGATTTCTGCCGCGCTCAGCTCCTCGCCGTTTCGCTTGCGTTGAATGATGTCGACCGCGCGCATGGCATCCTCCTATATTTGCTCTTTTCGTTTGGTTTTCGCCCATTTTTGCACTTGTACCTGCAGGATCAGCTCGTCAAGCGACTCGCTCAGGTGCAGTACCTCGCGATGGAGATGATTTTGTCTGATTGTCGCGGCCGCATTCAATTTCGTACGCAGCCTTTCGACCTGCTGCAGCAATTGCTTGTCCATTTCTACAACTCCGCCTCCTCGTGATATCCGAATTATACGTTGCCGAGGAAGCAAAGATTGTCGCTTCTAGTCGAGTCAATCGTTACAATTTTTCAACATAACGGCCGACTATAGAATCGGGATTACGCCCAGCACGAGCCCGAGAAAACGGGACTTGACACGCTCGGTCGTCTCCATGACCTCTTCATGGGATAACGGCTGGTCCAGGATGCCCGAAGCCATGTTGCTGATGCAGGAGATGCCGAGCACCTCGATGCCGGAATGCCTAGCCGCGATCACTTCTGCGACGGTGGACATGCCCACGGCATCGGCGCCCATCGCGCGCATCATGCGAATTTCGGCCGGCGTCTCGTAAGAAGGTCCTAGGACGCCGACATAGACGCCTTCGCGCAGCGCGAATCCTTGCGATTCGGCAGTCTGCTTCGCGAGCGCGCGCAGCCTCTTGCTGTAGCCCTCCGACATGTCCGGGAACCGGACCCCAAGCTCGTTATCGTTCGGGCCGATCAGCGGATTGCGCCCGGTAAGGTTGATATGGTCGGAGATGAGCATAAGGTCGCCCGGCTCATAACCGGTGTTGATGCCGCCAGCCGCATTCGTCACGAGCAGCGTGCGGACGCCCAGCGCCTTCATGACGCGAACCGGGAATGCCGTGAGCTCCGGTCCGTAGCCCTCGTACATGTGGAAGCGTCCGCGCATCATCGCGACGGTCCTGCCTCCAAGCTGCCCGATAAGCAGCTCGCCCGCATGGCCCTCGACTGTCGACAGCGGGAAATGCGGGATGTTGCCGTAAGGGATCACGGCTGCATCCGTCACGTGATCGCCCAGGATACCCAGACCCGATCCCATGATCAGGCCGATCTCGGGTGCCGCTCCTCCCGCTTGGCCTTGAATATATGCCGCAGCTTCGCGGATCTGTGCGCTTGTCAGCTGATTCATTCCGTCATTCCTCCAGCGTCGTTAGAATTATGTAACGCGAGCTCTGCCAAGAAGCTCTTCCCGTTATTCGGCGGCGTAACGCCGAACGCCTCGGCGATCGTTGCGGCCACATCGGCGAAGGTCGCGCGGATGCCGAGCGCCTTGCCTGGCGCAATCGCAGGCGAATAGACGAGCAGCGGCACGTATTCGCGCGTATGATCCGTACCCGCGTGGATCGGATCGTTGCCGTGGTCGGCCGTCAGGATGAGCAGCCCGTTGTCGCCCGTTCTGCGTTTCAGTTCGGGGACAGCCCGGTCGAATGCCTCCAGCGCTCCGGCATAGCCCTCCGGATCGCGGCGATGGCCATAGAGCGAGTCGAAGTCGACGAGATTCGTGAAGAGCAAGCCGCGGAACGCGGTCCCCATCAGCTCGATGGTGCGCGCGATACCGTCCTCATTGCTCTTCGTCGGATACGAGGCCGTTATGCCTTCCCCGCTGAATATATCGTTGATCTTGCCCACCGACAGCACGTCCAGCCCGACATCCGACAGCTCGGAGAGCACGGTCCGCGCAGGCGGACTGACCGCGTAGTCATGCCTGTTCGGCGTCCGCTTGAACGCTCCCGGTTCGCCGGTGTAAGGCCTTGCGATGACGCGGCCGACGGCATACGGCTCCTCGAGCGTCAGATCGCGGGCGATCTCGCATGCGCGGTACAGCTCGTCCAGCGGAATGACTTCTTCATGCGCCGCGAGCTGGAATACGCTGTCCGCTGACGTATAGACGATCCAAGCGCCGGTCTCCATCTGCTCCCGGCCCAGCTCGTCCAATATTTCCGTGCCGCTTGCTGGCTTGTTGCCGATTACCTTGCGTCCCGTACGCGCTTCGAACGCTTGGATCAATTCCGGCGGGAAGCCGTCCGGGAACGTACGGAAGGGCACTGTGATGCGCAGTCCTGCCAGCTCCCAATGCCCGGTCATCGTGTCTTTGCCCACCGATACTTCCGCCATCTTGCCGTAAGCGGCCTCAGGAATTCCCTCCGCCTCCCAGCTGCCGATCGGCGCGATATGCGCAAGGCCGAGCTTGCGCAGCTCCGGCAGATCGAAGCCGGATACCCGCTCCGCGATATGGCCGAGCGTATGGGAGCCCGCGTCGCCGAAGGCAGGCGCATCCGGCAGTTCTCCGATGCCCACGCTATCGAGCACGATTAATGTGATCCGTTCAATCGTCATGATGCGAACCTCTCTTCCTGACTTATCTTGCCCTGGGATGCGTACGGTCGTACACATCCTTCATCCGGGCCTTGGTAACCTGCGCGTAGACCTGGGTGGTCGATATATCGGCATGCCCCAGCATTTCCTGCACCGCGCGCAGGTCGGCTCCGTTCTCGATCAGATGAGCCGCGAACGAATGGCGCAGCGTATGCGGCGCGATATCTTTCGTTATGCCGGACTCCCGCGCGTACTTCTTGATGATCTTCCAGAAGCCTTGGCGCGTCATGCGCGTGCCCAGATGATTGAGGAACAGACTTTGCTCCTCGCGCTGCGGCTTCACGAAATGCCCGCGTGCCGAGTCCGCATACGCGCGCAGCGCATCGGCTGCCATGCGGCCCAGCGGGATGATCCGTTCCTTGCCCCCGCTTCCGACGCAGCGAATGAAGCCCATCTCCAGGTTGATATGTTCCTCGTCCAACGAGATGAGCTCGCTAACGCGTATGCCTGTCGCATAGAGCAGCTCCAGCATGGCTCTGTCCCGTATGCCTGCAGGCGTGTCCGTCTTCGGAGCGGCGAGCAGCGTGTCGACGTCGCTCACCGACATGACCTGCGGCAGCCGTTTCTCCTGCTTCGGCGTCTGCATATGAGCCGCAGGGTCGATGGCGATGATTCGTTCCGACACCAAATATTTATAAAAGGCGCGTATCGCCGACACGCTGCGCGAGATGGTCGCTACCGCCTTGCCGCTCTGCTTCAGATGCTGGAGGTAGGCCGCGATATGGTGCTTCTCGACGCTCTCCGGCTTCGTGAGGCCGTTCGCTTCCGTATGGTGCAGGAAGGCCGCAAGGTCCCGCTCATAGGATTCAACCGTCGAGCCCGATAACCCGCGTTCCATCGATAAATAGCGGACGAACTGCTGCAGTCGGTCTTTCATTCGTGACAATCCCTTCGTCTTGTTGCTTAGCTTGCTTCCGCGCCATCCATTGTCGCCTTCTTATCTTCCACACGGCCGCTGTAATATCCTGCCGATGAACGTCAATATTTGTCTGTTCATTCGCCGAACAGATAGAACCTACGGAGCCGCTCCGCGAAGGTGGCGTTCGATTCCGCGCCTTGGATCGTCTCGAACGCCTTGACCGCGTAGCCTTTCGGCTCCGCATAAGGATCCGGCACGCGGAACCAATCCGAAGCGATCCGCATGATGGCAAATACCGTGACCGTCAGCAGCAGCACGAGCAGCGTGAACATCATGCGCCTAACGAGCCTGCGCAGCGAAATAACCATGCTTGGTAGCCTCCCGGACATTCAGGATGAAGGGGAGGGATTGGATCGCAATGGACAGGGCTCCCCTCTATCACCTTATGCCGGACCGGCAACGGATAGACCCGCGTGCCATGCCGCACCGCGCCTGCGCAAGCCGTGCTGCCCGCTCCGTCAGCTCAACTGTTCGTAGGAGATACTGTCCAGCAAATTGTCGATCGGGACATAGCTGCCGCCGACCGCCTCCGCGACGGCGTTGTGCGTAAGCTGCCCCTTGAACGTATTGACCCCTTTCTTGAGCGGCTCGTTTCGCTCTACTGCAGCTCGAAAGCCGCGGCCGGCAAGCTCGATCGCATAGGGCAGCGTGACGTTCGTCAGCGCCAGCGTCGACGTTCGCGGCACGGCACCAGGCATGTTGGCGACGGCATAATGAAGAACGCCGTGCTTCTCATAGATCGGATTCTGATGCGTCGTGACCCGGTCAATCGTCTCGATCGTTCCGCCTTGGTCGATGGCCACGTCCACGATGACCGCCCCTTTCTTCATCGTCTTGACCATCTCCTCCGTGACGAGGTTCGGCGCTTTGGCACCCGGGATCAGCACCGCGCCGATGAGCAGGTCCGCCTTCTTCACCGCGTTGGCGATGTTGTGCTGATTCGACATGAGCGTCCGAATCGTGCCGCCGAACACATCGTCGATATAACGCATCCGGTCCGGGCTCCGTTCCAAAATGACGACGCTGGCCCCCATGCCGAGCGCCATGCGTGCAGCGTTCAGGCCGACGATGCCGCCGCCGAGGATAATGACCTCTGCCGGCGGCACGCCCGGCACGCCGCCGAGCAGAATACCGCGTCCGCCGTAGAAAGCCTCAAGGTAATGCGCGCCGATCTGAACCGCCATTCGCCCAGCCACCTCGCTCATCGGCGTTAACAGGGGAAGCGTACCGTTCGCCGTCTGAATCGTTTCATAAGCAATGCCGGTGACCCGCTTGTCGAGCAGCGCACGGGTCAATTCGGGTGCGGCAGCCAGGTGCAGGTACGTGAACAGCAGCTGCCCTTCGCGAAAATATTCGAACTCCTCCGGCAGCGGCTCCTTCACCTTCATGATCATATCGGCTTGCCATACCTCGCCGGCTGTAGCCAGAATGACTGCGCCTTCCTCCGCGTACGCGCTGTCGTCGAAGCCGCTGCCTTCGCCCGCGCCTCCCTGAATCGCCACTTCATGTCCTTCGGCGCATAGCGCCGCCGCACCGGCCGGCGTCAGCGCTACCCGATACTCGTTCGTCTTGATCTCCTTCGGTACGCCGATCCTCATCACAATGCCCTCCTCTATACGTCTTGCGCATCGCTGTCTATCATACGGTTGCCTCCGCCTGCGACAATTATGTGCCAAGGGCAGGCAGGAGCCCGCTTCCCCTTCGCGTCCGCCACATAGGATGGCACAGCAGCTCTTGCAGACTTCATACTTCATCCACAAGGAGGATCCCGATGACGAATCTAGGCGAGCAACTATGCCGCTGCGCGAAGCATGGCCGAGCGAAGTCTGCGCAGCGAGGCATTATCGTGATCCGCAGCCGAAGCGCTTACGATGAATGCGTCAAGCATATGCGCCGAGCGGGCGTGACGCCGGTGAAGAGCATCGCCTCGAGAGGCATGCTCTGCTTGCATGTGGAGAACCGCCGGGAATGGCGCAGGCTGACGAACCATCCTGAGGTACATTATGCCGAGCTAGACGTGCAGGTTCGCGCGCATGCAAAGAGCCGTTCCGGCACTCGGCGCAACAAATCGGCCGCCCGTTTGCCTGCAGCGATCCCTTGGAATATTGCACGGGTGCAAGCCCCGCTCCTGTGGCCTGCTGCCTTGGGAGGCCGCGTCCGGGTTGCCATACTGGACACCGGCATCGGTCCGCATCCGAACCTGCGCGTCGCTGGCGGCGTCAACACGATCGGCGGCCGCACCTATCGCGACGACAACGGCCATGGCACGCATGTTGCCGGCATTGCCGCCGGACTGGGCCGCGGCGGCTGTCCGGCCGGCGTCGCTCCCCGTGCCCGACTGTACGCCGTCAAAGTGCTGGACAGCAGCGGCAGCGGCTATATCTCCGATATCGTAGAAGGCATCGAATGGTGCATCAAGCGCGGCGTGCAAGTGATGAACATGAGCTTCGGCCTGCCGCCTGGATCGACCAGCCGCACGCTGCGCAACGCGATCCGCAGGGCGGCGAGCAAGGGAATCGTCATCACGGTATCTGCAGGCAACGGCGGCAAGCACGCCGGCGGCCTCGATGTTCCCGCGGCCTATCCGGAGACGATCGCCGTCGCGGCTTCGACGCGAAGCAACCGGATCGCTTCATTCAGCAGCCGGGGCAAAGGCATTGCCGTCGCCGCGCCTGGCCAAGCGATCCGCTCCGCGAAGCCCGGGGGCGGCTGCCGGGTCGATTCCGGCACGAGCATGGCAGCGCCGCACGCGGCAGGCGGCGCCGCGCTTCTGCTGGCCCTGTATCCGCGCATGAAGCCCGCAGCGCTGAAGAAGCGTCTGACCTCTGCCGCCAGGCGTCTGGCCTATCGGCGTACCGCGCAGGGCAGCGGGCTGCTGCAGCTTCGCGCATCCGCGGCAACCGCGGCGCGGCGGCAATGAAGAAGCTCCTTCCGGGTAAGCGCCGATCGCGCTTGCCTGGAAGGAGCTTCTGACTGCTGTCTATTGCCGCGAACCGGACCGCTTAATGCCCGGCTTGGTTATTCTTATCCCTGCATCGGCTGCATACGCCTTGGAAGTCCAAGCGATGGTCCACGACGGTGAAGCCATACTCCAGCTCCAACCGCTCCTCGAGCGGACCGAGCCAGTCTTCCATAATCTCGTCCATCGATCCGCACTGCACGCAGATGAGATGGTGGTGATGGTGCTTGTTGCTGTCCGTCCGCAGGTCGTATCGTGCGACGCCGTCGCCGAAATTAAGCTTCTCGACGACATGCAGCTCGCTTAGCAGCTCCAGTGTGCGATAGACCGTGGCGAGTCCGATCTCGGGAGCGATTTCCTTCACGAGCATGAACACGTCTTCTGCGCTTAGATGGTCTTCTTCGTTCTCGAGCAGCACGCGCACGGTTGCCTCCCGCTGCGGAGTCAGCTTGTAGCCCTGCGATTGAAGCTGTTGTTTGATTTTCTCGATTCGGGCTTCCATGGTTTCCCCCTCCGCGCCTGCCCTGCTCCCT
>JAEZCJ010000159.1 GCA_023433615.1 Bacillota bacterium
GCACCATCAGGGAGAGCAGCGAGACAATCGGATTGAACAGCGTAGCGAGGCAGAAAATAACGAACATTCCCCACCACGTCTTAATGCGCTGGCCGATCGCGGAATAGTCCTTATCGGCTTGCTGCCGGCTCAGCACCAGATAGGCGAGATGGATGACGGACAGCGCAGCGAAGCATATGCCTAACGTATATAATGAGTTAATCAGGGCGATCACCTGCTTCCAGTAAGGTATTATTCTCAATGTTCGGTTGTCAGTATCGCAAGTGTTTCTGAAGGAAACGCACATCGGAAGCATACGCTTAGGTTGGACGATGGTATTCAACGAGGAACGGAATGTAGACAGATCTACATGAGCACCGGAAATTGCGCCAGCGTTCAAGATTCGATGCCGAATAATCTTCGTAGCACAACTTCGTAATGACAGGCGAACCCAATATGTTAATATTATGAAGGAAGACCAGATTCATGTTAAGGGGAATTTCGGATGGAAGCTGTTCGCTCGGTTTATATTTTACTCACGAATACCGGTACGCTCTTCACGAAGACCATTCAGACCTACACCAAGGCGCCTTACAATCATGCCTCGATCTCCTTCGACCGCGAGCTATCGGAGCTGTACAGCTTCGGGAGGAAGAATCCGAACAATCCGCTGAACGGCGGCTTCGTGAAGGAGGATATCCAGACCGGTACGTACAGCAAGTATCCGAATACGACGTGCGTCATCTATGAGCTGCGCGTATCGGACCGCGAAGTCGCGAAAATGAAACGCGTGCTGCAATTGTTCATCCGAATGCGTCAGAAGTTCTTCTACAACCTGCTCGGCGTCATCGGCGTCGCGCTCAAGGAGCCGGTCGAATTCAGCAACTCGTACTTCTGCTCGCAGTTCGTGGCCGAGATTCTGAAGCGCTCCGGCATCAGGCTGTGGAATAAGCTGCCTGCCCTCGTTACGCCGGACGATTTTCGCCAGTGCGAGCGTCTCCACCTGATCTATGAAGGCAAATTAAGCGAATATAAGCCATCCGCTGAGTAGGATGGGACAGGGCTGCTTCCGAGACGATTCGGAGGCAGCTTTTTTGTCGCGGCACCTGTTGACATTTATTATAAACGATAATATGGTTATAGTGCACTAGTTAAATAGTGCACTGGTTCTCCAAGGTGAAGGAGGGTTGGACGATGCAGCTGAATTTTAACAGCCCGAAGCCGATCTATATGCAGATGGTTGACGAGGTCAAGAGGGCATTAGTGCGCGGCGAACTGTCGCCAGGCGATAAAATCCCTTCGCATAAGGAGAGAGCGCAGATGTCGCAAGTCAATCCCAATACGGTCCAGCGAGCCTATCAAGAGATGGAGCGAGAAGGACTGACCGAGACGCTGCGCGGTCAAGGGACGTTCATCCGGCATGATCCGGAGATGCTCATGCGGATTCGTTCGGAGATGGCGCATGCAGCCGTTCAGCAATTCATCGAAGAGATGCGCGGACTCGGGATCGATGCAGAGGAGACGGAACGGCTTCTGCGCAAGCAATTATCCGACAGGGGCGAGGAGGGATAGACGATGTCAATCGAACAGCCTTACATGATTGAATTGGAGGGCGTACATAAGCGGTACCTGCTGAAGCAGGCATTAAGCGATATCGAACTAAGGATTCCGAGAGGCCGCATCGTCGGCCTGCTGGGTCCGAACGGGAGCGGGAAGTCAACGCTGCTGAAGCTGTTGGCCGGCTTGGTCCACCCGACCGCGGGCTCGATTCGCGTCGATGGCAGGCCGCTTACTGTCCAGCACAAGCAGCACATCGCGTACTTGCCGGAGATCGACCATCTATACGGATGGATGACGGTGACGGAGACGCTGCGGTTCATCTCCGGATTCTACGCAGACTGGCAGGCGGATAAGGCGGCCGACATGCTGATTGCGATGGAGCTTGAAGGCAACCAGAAGGTGCGGAACCTGTCTAAGGGAATGCGGGCCAGGCTGAAATTAGTCGCTGCCATGTCGCGCAGCGTGCCGCTCGTTCTGCTCGACGAGCCGTTCTCGGGAATCGATCCGCCTTCGCGGGGAGCCATCATACGGTCGATCATTCGCGAGTTCCAATCGGAAGATCAGACGATTCTGCTCTCGACGCATTCCGTAGCGGAATCGGAACCGATGTTCGACGATGTGATTTTCCTGCAGCAGGGCCGGGTCAAAGCGTTCGACTCCGCGGAGAATCTGCGGTCCGAATACGGCTGTTCGCTCGAGAACATATGGGAGAAGGTGTACGCATAGATGGCATTCCGTCGATTGTTCAACAAGGAAGCGAGAAGCTTGTTTCCCTTATATGCCGTATTCTTAGCGGCGGTTGTCCTGCTGCACTTCTTCATCCTATATAAGAGCAGCAAGTGGGACGACGATGCCTTCGTCGTGCTGGCGGTTGTCCTCCCGGGGATGTTCGCTGCCGTTATCGCGATTGGCGCCGGCTATTATCAGCTGCAGTCCGAGTGGAGGACCAATTCGATCTATCTCCTCATGTCCTTGCCTGTCCGTGGATGGCGGGTATTGCTCGCGAAGCTGACAGCTAATATGGTCCTGCTGATCGGCACGACCGCAGGGATGGCCGCGAGCTTCGTACTCATCCTGCTGCGGGACAAGTGGTCGGAATGGCGTGCTGCAGACGCGGTACCGCCGGCCCTGCCGACATTGCTCAATGTGGCGCTCCAAATCTTCTGGATGAGCGCGCTTGTCTTGTTCTTCCTTCTGGTACTGGTCCAGTTCGCTTATCTATGCGGTCAACTGGTGTCCAAGCTGAAGTGGGTCGTGGTGGCGGCCGCGTTCTTGGGCGTGCTGTGGCTGGCTCTGCGGGTCAGTCCGCTGATCGCGGACCTTCTGCTGTGGATGCCCGATATCTACTTCGGCGGAGAGGACACGGGCGTCAGCTATCTTCATTCCGGTCCCTTCCTTGCGCTGCTCCTGATGGGTACGGGACTTGCGTGGCTGAACGGCGTTCTGTTCGAGAAAGTAGTGGAGGTGTGAAGATGATGATGCGATATGCGCGAATCCTCCTGCTATCCTCGACTGTACTGCTCCTAGCCCTGGCGATTCTCGACGTGACGGTGAAGAAGGAAGAGCTGCTCGTGGCCTATGGCAAGCAATTCGAGAATGAGGAGAGGACGGCTGCTTATTATGAGGCTCATCCGCCCGCAACGACATCTGCAGAGCGCCTGTTGGAGCTTCCGCGGGAATCGATCCATGGTGTGGCGCTTACCGCCAAGGGCGGCGACATTACGGTTAAGCGCGCATCGGGAGATGCGATTCGACTGCGCTATACCGTTACAGCGACTGGCGACGATCGAGACGAGGCAGAGCGAAGGCTGGACGCGGTCCGTGTTGAGGGGCTGGCACACGAGGGACAGCTGACCTTCGAAGCTGCGGCGGGCGGAAAGCGGCTGCCTGTGCATGGCGTGACGATCGACTATGTGCTGCTGTTGCCGGATGGGATGAAGCTGTCGCTCGATAACGCAGGCGGCGAAGTCCATGTGGATGGCCTGCAGAGCGATATTGCGGTAGTGTCCGAGAGCGGCAGCGTCGAAATCGTCGATGTTGCAGGCAATCTCGCCATTCAATCGTCCCATAGCAGCATCTATGCATCGAACCTGACTGGCAATTTGGACGTGAATAACCGATACAGCGATACGCATGCCGAGGAAGTGACCGGGAATGTCGCGTTCGATATTTATAATGGGCGAGGCTTCCTATCGAATATCGATGGGCGAATCACGGGAGACGCGGCGTTCAGCGCGATCCACCTGCAGGCGATTGCCGGGCAAGCAGAGCTGAACGGCAACAACAGCCACTATCGGCTGACTGACATCCGGGGCGACCTGCAGTTGAAGTCGGTTGCGGGCGACGCCTCGCTTGTCCTGCCTGCGGGAGCTGGCTATACGATCGACGCAGCTGTTCGCAGCGGCGACATTCGCACCTCCTTGCCTTACCTGATCGAACAAGATCAGGCTGACGGTCACGATGCTCGCGTGAGCGGTACGACGGGGGACGGCAGTCATAACCTTGACCTCGAGCTCAGAGGCGGGTATCTCAACATTCATTCAGAGAAGGAGGTGCGTGAATGAGTCAAGAACCGATCGTCAGCCTGCGCGGCGTGACGAAGCGCATTGGACGCAAGACCATTATTGACAATCTGACATTTGACGTGCCGCAAGGCGAAATTTTCGGCTTCCTCGGACCGAACGGAGCCGGCAAGACAACGACCATTCGCATGATGGTCGGCCTTATGGCGATCACCCAGGGCGAGATCTTGATTAAGGGCAAGAACGTGAAGCGCGAGTTCGAGCAGGCAATCCGCCATGTCGGCGCGATCGTAGAGAATCCGGAAATGTACAAGTACTTAAGCGGCTATCATAATCTGATTCATTACGCGCGCATGGTGCCTGGCGTGACGAAGGAGCGAATCGATGAGGTCGTCTCGCTCGTCAAGCTGGAGAATCGCATTCACGACAAGGTGAAGAAATATTCCCTTGGCATGCGCCAGCGTCTCGGCGTTGCGCAGGCGTTGCTGCACCGGCCCTCGCTGCTCATCCTGGATGAGCCGACCAACGGGCTCGATCCGGCAGGGATTCGCGAGCTGCGCGATTATTTGCGCTATCTGACTCGCACGGAGGGGATCACCGTCATCGTATCCAGCCATCTGCTGTCCGAAATGGAGCTGATGTGCGACCGGGTCGCCATTCTGCAGCAGGGCAAGTTGGTAGACGTCAAGCCGATTCAGGACTTCGTGGGTTCGCATGACGGCATCGAGGTGTACTTAATCGAGGCATCGCCGTCGGAGCAGGCGCTGACGACCCTAATGGGCATGGAGGGGATTCGCGAAGCCAAGGCGGTACCGGAAGGGCTGGAAGTGACGACGGATCGAGAGCGAATCCCGGCTTTGCTCGCGCAGCTCATCCGGGCGGATGTCCGCGTCTATGGCGTCCGACCGCAGCGCCAATCGCTGGAGGATCGCTTCTTAGCGATTACGGGAGGTGAGTCGATTGGTTAATCTGATTCGGAACGAGAATATGAAGACTTACCGCCGCTGGCGGACGTGGGTCATGGTCGTCATGATGATCGGCGCCGTGCTCCTCGGCAGCTTCGTGGAGTGGTACTATGACGATAAGCAGGCGCCGGAAGGCGCATGGCGGGATGAAGTGAAGGAGAGCCGGCAAGAATACGCCCAGATGCTCGAGGATCCCAAGCTTCCGGCTGAGGTGAAGGAGAATATCCAGGAACGGATCGCAACGATCGATTATCGGCTGGAGCACGATATTCGGCCGACGGACGGGACGATGTGGGACGGCATTCTCGGCTCGGCGGAGCTCATCATGCTGATCACGTTATTCACGGTCATTATCGCGGGGGACAGCATGGCAGGCGAATTCTCGAGCGGCACGATCAAGCTGCTGCTCATCCGGCCGGCGAATCGGCTTAAGATCATGGCAGCCAAATACGTCTCCATGATTCAATTCGGCCTCCTGCTCTTGGTGCTTCTCTTCGTCGTCTCGGTATTGGCGAACGGACTGTTGTATCAGTTCCGGCTGATGGACCTGCCGCTGCTTCAAGTAGACGCCGACGGACAGGTGCGCGCGTTCAACATGGTCGGGCACTTATGGAAGACGTATCTGCTGAACGGCGTGTCGACGATTATGTTCGTCACGATGGCATTCATGATCTCTACCGCCTTCCGAAGCAGCGCGATGGCGATCGGCGTCTCGATCTTCGCCTTGTTCGCCGGCACGATTCTCATGGAGCTGCTGCAGCGATACGAGTGGAGCAAGTACCTGCTGTTCGCCAATATCGACCTGTCTCAGCATCTGGTCGGGCGTCCTTACCAGCCCGATATGACGATGGCCTTCTCGATTGCGGTGCTCGCAGCTTACTTCATCGTGTTCAATCTTGTCGCATGGCTTGTATTTACGCGCAGAGACGTAGCCGCATAACGATGCGATGCGTGCTGACGGAAGGGCATCCTCCGATGAAGAGGATGCCCTTCTCGCGCGCGTGATACGCCTTGATTCCCCTTCTCGAATTCATTACACTTGCGGAAGAGACAGGCATCATCCAAGAATGATCGATTGGGTAACGAATCCATAGCGATAATAGGAGGCAGGTCATGTCGAGGACGATCGTGGACAAGTTGAATCTGAATAAGTACGGCAGGAAAGCCGTGCTTCACATGCCGGAGGGGGCAGATGCTCTGGCCGGATTGGACGAATACGAGACTGAGCTGAAGGGCGGCAAGTATGACCTTATCTTCGCCTATGTGCTCGATATGCCGCAACTGCAGGCGCTTGTCCGGGAGGTTATCGATCGGCAACTGCTGGCAAGCGGCGGGTATCTGTTCACGGCCTATCCGAAGAAGGGGAACAAGGTGTATCCGACCTACATCCACCGGGATGAACTATTCGCCGGCGTAGGGGCGGACGCGGAAGGCTATGTCGGAACAAGCGGCTTGAAGTTCGCCCGCATGGTCGGTCTGGACGATGTGTTCACGGTGGTCGGATTCAAGGAAGAAGCGAAGCAGAAGGCTAAGCCTAGGCCGAGGACTGAGGCTGAGGCGCCGCATTCGTCACCGCCGAGCCAGCGCGTAGGCGATTATGTCGCGATGATTCCGAATGTAGAGCAAGATCTGCAGGATTCGCCCGAGCTGCTAGCCTTCTACCGGTCGTTAACGCCCGGATACCGCAGGGATTGGGCCCGCTATGTGTACGGAGTGGTCCAGGAAGGGACGCGGGCTAAGCGGCGGGAAGAGATGAAACGGATCATGGGCGAAGGGTTCAAGAGCGCGGAACTCTACCGCGCCAGCAGAAGGTAGTCTGCCTATGGCATAAGGATAACGAGCAGCGGGCCATCGTCGCAGGGCGAAGGTTTATTGCTGTTTACGTCGGTTTTTGAGAATAATGTGCACTTCCCGGTTGAAGCAGTCTGATACAATAGGCTCACAAGGGTTATAACCGGGAGGAGGAGTTGGATGCACGCAGCCGAGATTGTCCAGCGAGCGATCGACTATATGGAAGAGCATCTTCACGACTCCCTCTCGCTGGAAGAGATCGGCGAGGCGGCGGCAGTGTCGGTCCCGAATCTCTATCGGCTGTTCTACGCCATGACCGGACATCCGGTGAAAGAATACATACGCAAGCGGAGAACAAGCACCGCAGCGGGCCTCCTGAGACTAACCGGCGATCCGACGATCGATATCGGATTCCGCTGCGGATTCGATTCGTACCGGACCTTCGTCAAGACGTTCAAGCGCTATGCGGGCATGACCCCGGGCATGTACAGAAAGGCGGATCATATCTTCAGCTTTGAACGGCTGAAGCTGAATGAGCGCGAGACATACTGGGAGGAGCGCGAGATCGCCGAACGCTATCCGGATGTGAAGGTTATCCGTTTGCAGCCTTGCCGGGGCATCGGCTACCTGCATACCGCCGCATGCGAGGACGGGTTAGAGGAGGAGGCGTTGGCGCAATTTCGAGCCTTGTTGACCGAATCCGGGATCGAGATCGGGCAATGCAAGGTGCTGGGCTGGAATGTTGAGCTGAGCGATAGTAAGCGCAGCTATGGTTATCAACTGGCTGCAATAGGCGGGGAGGGGACGGGGACGGAGCTGAATCCGGAGCGCTTAGGCGGTCAGCAAGCCCTCGATCCGATCGGAATTCCCGGCGGCTTATATGCCGTCACTTGGACCCCTGCGGGCCCGCCTTCCGCTATCGTACGAGCGTGGGATCGGCTGTTGTCGGAATGGCTGCCGAGGAGCGCCTTTGGTCTTGGATCGCAAGGCTACATGGAGGAGTATCAATTCTTCAATGGCAGGATGGCTCGAATGAAGCTCTATCTTCCTGTTGAACGCGGTGAATCGAAGGATACCGCGATTGAGATTGCGGAACGGGATCCGGTGAGGGCGATGCGCTTTCGGGAGGAAGGCGTCGGCTGCGCGGCTCGCGCCGATGAGGCGTCCAGGGAATGGGTAACCCGCAGCGGGTTCGCGGGCGACAGGCGCCTCGAAGTCTACATGCGCTGCAGCTACGGCCATTCATTGGATGAGCATGAATTCTACGAATTGTTCCTTGCGCCGCCGGAGGGCTACATCCCCCTTCCGCAGGATGAACGCCGCGACGGGTGGGTAGACGGCGGCTTATACGCGTGCATGACGACCAGCGCTTACGGTTCGATGTCAGGCGTGCTGGAGCAAATCTACCGATGGCTGAATGCGTCGGGCGAATACGTGCCCGACAGCATGCGGTCCTGGTACGTCCATTACTTGCCCGCAATAGACGTTGAGGAGAATAGACAGGCTGCCGTAAGCTTCGATAGGCGGCTGCGTGCGACATGCTGCGTGCCTGTCCAAGCAAGTGAATAGGAGGAGGCACGACCATGAGCGAGATGCCCGAACGCAAGAATCAGCCGGAGGGGTACCGGCCGAACGCTGCACCGCAAGTGCTAAGAGCGATTCATGGTGACGGACGGAAGAACGGTACGGACTGGCGCCGGCCGGAGGCGGCGGACGATGAACGCCGCGATATTCGGCATGGAATTGTGGATAAGAGCTGCGCGAATCTTCTGGTAGGTCCCGATCTGCAAGGCGCGGCAGAATGGTACGCGAGCGTGCTTGAACTGTCCGGCTATGCGCAGATCGATGAACAGAGGGTGACGCTGCAGCTGCCGGTTGGTTCGCAGACATGCGTCTTGTGGAGAACGGAGCATCAGCGACCCGGCCTTAACATGTCGCTGCGCGGGAACCCCCAGCCGTTCGTCACGCTGAATGTCGCGAATGTCGATCGGATCCATCATCGGGCGTTGGCGAGCGGGGGGACGAGCATGATGGCGCCTTGCGATCTATTCTTCCGAGTGACGATGTTCCTCGACCCCTATGGCAATTGCCTGAGTGTCATTCAAGAGCCGGAGGGGTGGGGCCTGCAGATCGGCAGGAATGGACCTGCAGCTACCTTCGATTGGGTCAAGATACCGGTGCCCGGTACGACGGAAGAGCTGCTCCGCACGGCAGAGTGGTATCGTACGCATCTGGGCCTCGACGCGGGCGAGTTGACGAAGGAGCGGGACGGGATGGATCTGCAGCCGGGCAATCTCCATCTCCAATTGGTCGACAAGGGTTATGCTTCGCGATTCGAATCGGATAGACGCGCCATTCCGCTCTTGATGCTGGAGACGACGGATCTGGACGGGATGTATCGCAGAATGGCGGAGATGGGCGTCATCGTAGACGCGATTGTCTATGATCCCATGTTGGGCAGACGGTATGCATGCTTGGATCCGAACGGCAACGTCATCGGTATCCATCAGCGAGAGGAATAGCGTTCGCAGCACATCGTGAAGGGAAGGACGATTCCGGCAGGTCGGCGATCGGCTGCATGAGCTCGGTCTTGGGGATCTGGAGTATTGGCATCGCCTGTCGCGGATGGCAGGGGGCACTGGGATAAGCATGTGCATAACAACCCTGTTCGCTGGTTACCATGGATGGAAGATGGTATCGGGCGAAGGGATCGGTCAACGTTATGCTCATCATCGGAGTTGTTGTTATAGCGGTTGCTGCGGTCTTGCGGTCTGGTGTTTATCGGCATTGGCGGACCTATCACGCGACCATTCTGTACATGGTGCTATGTAACTTATTGTATTACTTTCTGGTCAAGGACCGATTGTTATGGAAGTATTCGCCTGACTATGTCTTCGATCACTCGGCTTCGGAGCTCTTGATTACTTTCATCGTATTCCCATGTACGGTCATGTTGTTCTTGCATGCGATGACGACGACGAACGGCGCGCGGAGAATCGCGCACTTCGTGAAGTGGATCGTCATCTATCTGGTCGTCGAATGGCTCGGATCGCTGTTCGGGGTCATTGACTACCATGACGGTTGGGGCTTCCTCTGGTCGATCTTCTTCGTTGCCACGATGTTCCCGATGCTGCTCCTTCATCATTATAGGCCGCTTATTGCCTATGGGGTGTCTGTCGTGATCATTGCGTTCTATCTCCTCACGCTTCGCATTCCGTTTCCGCCGCCCCCTTCTTAACATAGGCATAGCAGATAACCTTGTCCCAGCGGAACAAGGTTATTGGCGTTAGGCTGGCATTCCGCGCGTCCTCTCTCTATACTTGGTACTATAGAGGCTGTGCGATAATCGCAATGGAGGATGAGAGAGATGTCGAACTTACCGAACTGCCCGCAATGCGCTTCGCAATATACATACGAGGACGGGAGCCAGTACGTATGCCCCGAATGCGCGCACGAATGGTCGCCGACCGCAGAACCTGAGCCTGGCGAAGATCACAAGATCGTCAAGGATGCCAACGGCAACGTACTGAATGACGGCGATACGGTCACCGTGATCAAGGACTTGAAGGTCAAGGGAAGCTCTTCCACGCTCAAGGTGGGCACCAAGGTGAAAAATATCCGGCTGGTAGACGGTGACCACGATATCGACTGCAAGATCGACGGGTTCGGCGCCATGAAGCTGAAGTCCGAGTTCGTGAAAAAAGCCTAGCCGCGCGCAAGCTCCCGGCGAACGATCGGCGCAACCTTGGTGCCTAGCAGCTCAATCGCGCGGAGCACGTCCTTGTGCGGCATCGTGCCGACGTTCACGTGCAGGAAGAAGCGGGTCACGCCGAGATTCTTGCGCAGCAGCAAGATCTTCTCCGCGACATATTCCGGATCGCCGACGTACAGCGCGCCGCGAAGGCTGCGCGCATCGTCGTAGGTCTCCCGCGTGTAAGGCTGGCCCCAGCCGCGCTCGCGCCCGATGACATTCATCTGGGCCGCGGTTGGGGCATAGAACATTTCCGCGGTCTCTTCCAGCGAATCGCCGACGAAGCCGTGCGAGTGGGTTGCGATCTGCAGCTTGGCGACGTCGTGTCCGGCCTGTGCGGCAGCCCGCTTATAGAGCTCGACGAGCGGAGCGAACCGCTCCGGCATGCCGCCGATGATCGCGAAGGCGATCGGAAGTCCCAAGAGGCCGGCCCGGATCGCGGACTGCGGGTTGCCCCCGCTGGCGATCCATACCGGCAGCGGGTCCTGCACCGCTCGCGGGTAGACGCCGAGGTTATCGATGGCAGGGCGATGGCCGCCGCGCCAGGTGACCTTCTCGGAGTCGCGGATGGCGAGGAGCAGCTCCAGGTTCTCTTCGAACAGCTCGTCATAATCGCTCAGGCTATAGCCGAATAATGGGAACGATTCGGTGAACGAGCCGCGGCCGGCCATAATCTCGGCACGGCCGTTCGAGATGCCGTCCAGCGTCGAGAAAGATTGGTAGACCCGTACCGGGTCGTCCGAGGACAGGACGGTTACCGCGCTCGTCAGCCGGATCCGCTTGGTCATCGCGGCGGCTGCCGCCAGGACGACGGCAGGCGCAGAGCCGGCGTAATCCGGGCGGTGATGCTCGCCGATGCCGTAAACGTCGAGACCGACTTGGTCGGCAAGCACGATCTCTTCGACGGCCTGCCGCAGACGTTCCGCTTGGCTGATGACGGCTCCGGTGGCGGGGTCCGGCGTCGTCTCCAAGAATGTGCTGATTCCGATTTCCATATCCTGCGTCAGATCGATCATGTGTGACTCCCCCTTGGGTTCAATACCACTAGTGTACGCAATTTTCTATCGTTTCTCAAATATAGTGAGTGGCAAGACGCATCGGAGTCAGACACGGGCCATGTGACTGAGGTGTGCGAATGGATAGGAGCAAGCTGGAACGCGGGTTATCGACGATCGCGCTCTGCAAGGATCGGACAGGAGATATCTGGCATGCGCACTTCGGAGCTGCGGCTATCGCCGCGTGGTTCTTCGCGCAAGAGAATGAGGGATTGTCCGAAATGGCCGTACAAGCCGTCCGCGCGCAGACGGAAGCGATGCTGGAGCGGCATGCGCTGAACCGCGAGGAGACAGATGGCGAAGCGCTCGCGCTCGATGAAGCGGAACGGATCATCGTGGACGCGCTGTCGCTCACGATCGATCGGCTCCACTGGGTAGGGCATAACGTGATCTATGCGGCGCATAGCATGAAGGCGCTTCGAGCGCTGGGCGGCTGGGGGACGCGGGGCGACATCGACGGCATCGCAGCCTTGCTGCGCGCCTTCGACCGGACGATCCCCGGGCGCTCCTGGATCGGGTACAGCGCCTCGGAGGTGAAGCGGCTGGACCTGCATGCGGCAGCGCTTGCGAGCGGCGGCATGCCGGATATCGAGGACCCCGCGCAGCTATCGGCATTCGTGCTCGGCGAATCGGGCGCCTTCCGCACGATCTATCGCGCGGAGGCCCACCATGATCTGATCGGCCACATGCTGACTTATTCGCATGCGCTCAATTTATTGCACGACTTGGGTTACCGCGAACATTTCCGTAGGGGGCTGCCGTCCGTCTTGAAGCTGGCCGTCACGCTGCGCAATAGTCGCGCCCTTGCTCCGGGCGAGCCCGTGAAGCTCGTATCGCCTGTCGACCGGCTGCCGCTCAGGGAATCGCGCCGTTCGGCGCATCTGCCGCTCGAGCCTGCCTACTGGCTGCAAGACCATGCAGGGCATGACTGGGACGGTGGTCATAGCTTCAAGTTCCCGGCGGCCTTCTATGATCATCTGAAGCGCGTGCCGGCTGACGGCGCGAACGCGGCGTACGAGGAGAAACTTCGGTATCTCTTGCTCGAGTTCTAACTTGCCGGAGCGTCGGCGAGCGGATGTGACACGGAGCGGGAGAGGCATTCCGAGCGGACGAGAGACGAGCGGAGAATGGATGATCCATCGGAAGGCGGGGACCGCAGGCGGTGCTCGCTTCTTTTTTGCGCCATTGTGTGTTATCATAATATGTTGACGCATAGGAACGGACAGCCCACTTGTGATCACGAAGAATTAGAGGAAGTTTACTCGACATCGAATCTTGAACGCTGGCGCAATTTCCGGTGCTCACGTAGGTACTGCCAGCATATGCTTCCGATGCTGCGTTTCCTACGGAAACGCTGGAGCTCCGCTCCTCAATTGCTACCATCGCTCAACCTTCTCGGTGCTGACAACTGGTCTATTGAGCCTGCACGTTAAAAATATGATTCACTCGAAGAGAGTTAAGATTGGAGAACTTATGACATTTGAACAATTGAATCTTGCCCCCGCGATCCTGAAGGCGCTCGCGAAGGAGAATTACGCGAAGCCGACGCCGATCCAAGAGCAGTCGATTCCCGCCGTGCTGGCTGGCAGAGACTTATTCGGCTGCGCGCAGACGGGAACAGGGAAGACGGCGGCATTCTCGTTGCCGATGATTCAGCTGCTGAACGAGCAGCGCGGCGCGAAGCCGGCAGGCAAGCGGCGGATCCGCTCCCTCATTCTGACGCCGACGCGGGAGCTGGCGCTGCAGATTCGGGACAACATCCAGGCGTACAGCCAGTTCACGAGCCTGCGCTGCGTCGCGATCGTGGGCGGAGTCTCGCAGAGCGGCCAAGAGCGCGCGCTGAGCCAAGGCACGGATATTCTTATCGCTACGCCGGGTCGGCTGATCGACCTGCTCAATCAAGGTCTGGTCGACCTGCAGCATGTACAGATTCTCGTCCTCGATGAAGCGGACCGGATGCTGGACATGGGCTTCATCAACGACGTGAAGCGCATTCTGGCCAAGATGCCGAGCAAGCGCCAGACGCTGTTCTTCTCGGCGACCATGCCGCCGGAAATCGCGAACATGGTGAAGACCTTGCTCGTCGACCCGGTGAAGGTCGAGATTACGCCGGTCTCCTCGACGGCGGAGCGGATCGAGCAGTCGCTGTATTACGTCGAGAAGGATAACAAGTTGAACCTGCTCATCCATCTGCTGCAGGATCCGTCTATCGTATCCGCGCTCGTCTTCACGCGGACGAAGCATGGCGCGGATCGCGTGGTGCGCGGGTTGACCAAGGCGCGGATCTCCGCGCAGGCCATTCACGGCAACAAGTCGCAGAATGCGCGGCAGCTTGCGCTCGGCAACTTCAAGAGCGGCGCGACGCGCGTGCTGGTCGCGACCGATATCGCTGCCCGAGGCATCGATATCGACGAATTGTCGCATGTCGTGAACTATAATCTGCCGAACATCTCGGAAACCTATGTGCATCGCATCGGCCGTACGGGACGAGCGGGTCACAGCGGCATCGCGATCTCCTTCTGCGAAGAAGAAGAGCTGCCGTACCTGAAGGACATCGAGAAGCTGATCAAGAAGTCGGTTCCGGTCGTAACGGACCATCCGTATCCGATGGACGTACAAGCGATGCAGGCCAGAGGGCCGGCCCCGAAGCAGCCGCAGCAGCAAGGCGGACGCCAGGGTCAGCGACAAGGTCAGCGGCAGGGGCAGCAGCAGCGATCCCAGCAGCAGCGGCCGCAGTCGCAGCCCCAGCAGGGCGCGGGTTCGCAGCAGCGGTCGAGCAGGCCGCAGCAGCCTTCGCAGCCGCGGACGCCTCAGCAGAGTCAGCAGAAGCATCGCCAGCAGCCAGCCTTAGCGAATAGAAGAGGGTGAGCCGTATGATTACGATTAATGTACCTACGCCTGACGTAACGATTGCGAAGCAAGAAACCCCTGAGGGAAGCCACATCTACGGCTTCACGGAGTTCCACCTGATTCCGCGGGACAAGGGCGGCATCTTCATGTTCTATAACGATCGGCGGGAGCTTCTGTTCGTCGGCAAAGCCCGGAAGCTGAGACCTCGGATCAAGAAGCACTTCGAGGACTCGGTATCCGTCATGAAGCCGCATCGCGAAGAAGTAGCGCTCATCGAAGTTTGCGTCGTGGAAGATCCGGTTCACCGGGAAATTTACGAGACGTACCTCATTAACGAGGGCAAGGCCAAGTACAACATCGACAAGGTGTTTTTCCGCTAAGTCCGCACCCGCAGAAGAGACGACCCATCATTGGGACGTCTCTTCTTTTTATTTTGCCTAGCGGCAAGGTTGACGGCGATAGTTGCTTCTCAAGCAACTAAATGGTTCGAACGGCCATTAATTTGGAGAAAAGTTGCTTTTGGCGCAACTAATCGTTCAGCATTCGATAATGAATTGGAATTTATTCGGTTTAGTTGCCTGAAAAGCAATTATTGCCTCAAAGCTGCTGTTTGCTTGTGAAAGAGGTGCCTCATAAGCAACTAAAGCGTATGAGGTGGGGTCGCCGGGTACCTATCGATCATGCTAGTCATGCTGCCTGTCTGCTTCTTGCATCTCACGCTCTCCGTCACGCCATATGCCCCCGCACGCAAGCCTCATGCATCTAACGCGCAGAAAGGACCATCAGAGAGATTTAGCTCCGACGGTCCGTGGCATAAGTCTGCTAGTTAACGCCCTTCATGAGCTTCTGGAACTTCGGAGCGACCAGGAAGAGCAGCAGACCGAGCAAGATCGAAGCGCCGCCGATGATGCCGAAGTACAGCGTCTCGTTCGCGGGCGAATAGAACTTCACGAGCTGCGCGTTCAAGGCTTGCGCAGCCGCGTTCGACAAGAACCAGAGGCTCATCGTCTGGGCCGAGAAGGCGGTGGGAGCCAGCTTCGTCGTCGCCGAGAGTCCGACAGGAGACAGGCACAGCTCGCCGAATACGACGATCAGGTAGCTGAGCACGAGCCAGATCGGGCTGACCAGCGATTGCTGCCCGCCGAGCATCGCCGGCACCAGGATGATCAAGAAGGACAAGCCGGAGAAGAGCAGGCCAAGCGCGAATTTCTTCGGAATCGAGGGCTGCCTTGCGCCGAGCTTCACCCATAGCCATGCGAACGCCGGCGCGAATACAATAATGAACAGGGGATTCAACGATTGGAACCAAGCAGGCGAGAGCTGAATGCCGAGCAGCTCCAATTGCGTGCGCTTGTCGGCGAAGCTGGCCAGAATCGTCGCGCCTTGCTCCTGAATCGCCCAGAACATGACAGCGGCGAGGAACAGCGGAACATAGGCGATTAGACGGGAGCGCTCGACCGGCGTTGTCTTCGGACTGCGGTACATGAATACGAAATAGGCGGTCGGAATAAGGAAGCCGAGTATGCCTACCAGACTGATGAACGTATTAATCGTCAACACGCCCGTGAGAATGGCTGCCGCCGCCGCGATCGCGACGATTGCGGCGCCTAAGCCGATCCGCGTGAGAGCTCTCGCTCGTTCAGATCCCGACATCGGATTCGCGACGATCGTGCCGGCGAGGCCCAAGTTCTTCTTCCTCGTCACGACGAACACGATCAGGCCGACTAGCATTCCGACCGCGGCGATGCCGAAGCCCAGATGGAAGTTGTACCGCATGCCGACCGTTCCGACGATGAGCGGGGCAAGGAAGCCGCCGAGATTGATGCCCATGTAGAAAATGCTGAAGCCGGCATCTCGTCGAACGTCCTGCTCAGCATAGACTTCGCCCACGATGCTGGATACGTTCGGCTTCAATAGCCCGGTGCCGAGCACGATCAGCACCATCGACACGAAGAACATGGCTACGCTGCCGGGGAGCGCGAGGAAGATATGGCCGAGCATGATGAGCATGCCGCCGAAGAATACCGCCCTCGACGTACCGATCAGCCTGTCGGCAAGCCAGCCTCCGATAATGCCGGACATGTATACCAGCGAGCCGTAGATCGAGGCGATCGCCAGCGCGGTCGGCTCGTCCATCCCGATGCCGCCTTGGGATACTTCATAATACATGTAGTAGACGAGAATGGCACGCATGCCATAGTAGGAGAAGCGTTCCCAGAATTCCGTGAAGAAGAGAGTGGACAGCCCCCGGGGATGGCCGAAGAAGCCTGTCTGCGGGACGCTGGATACAATGCGATTACGGTCGTAGTCTGCCATGGTCGTTCCTCCCTGGTGTCGGTTGCGCGCAGCTATGGATGGGGATCGATTTATCGAGTGTAGCATGAGGGTCGGCCATTTAATGTGATTATTTTCACGAAATGATGACGACATACGGATTGTTGCTAATACGATGTGCCGGCAGGTGGGATCGTATACGCCTGTTTCCCGCTCTAAGGGCCGCAGCCTCGCGATAAGGCCTGCGGCTCTTCATGCATCGTGACGCAGATTTGTCATTTACATGTTAGTTTTGTGGGTTTCGACTGTATATTAGTGAAACTTTCTATGCATTTCCCATAAAGACACTATAATCGCAACCTATTATAATTCACTTAAGGAAGATAAGTTGACATGAAATAACGGGAGCGAGGAGAGGGTCGAATGTTATTTATTGAAGCGGAGCCGTATCGATACCCATATGACGGATGCTTGACGCCGGGCAATACCGCGCTCGTCGTCATTGATATGCAGATCGATTTTTGCGGAGCGGGCGGTTATGTCGATCGTATGGGCTATGACCTCTCCATGACGAGGCGGGCGATCGAGCCGATTAAACGGCTGCTCGCAGCGGTGCGGGGCATTGACGGCTTCACGGTGATCCACACGCGGGAGGGGCATCGCGAGGACTTGTCCGACCTGCCGGCCAACAAGCGTTGGCGCAGCAAGCAGATCGGCGCGGAGATCGGATCGGAGGGGCCGGCTGGACGCATACTGGTGCGCGGGCAGAAGGGCTGGAACATCATCGAGGAGCTGGCGCCGCTGCCGGGAGAGATCATCATCGACAAGCCTGGCAAGGGGAGCTTCTACGCGACAGACTTGGATCTCGTGCTTAAGACCCGCGGCATTCGAAATCTCATACTGACGGGCATTACGACGGACGTATGCGTCCACACGACGATGCGCGAGGCGAACGATCGGGGCTATGAGTGTCTCATCCTGGAGGACTGCACGGGGGCAACCGACCTCGGCAATCACGCAGCTGCGCTGAAAATGGTAACGATGCAGGGCGGCGTGTTCGGCAGCGTGGCGAGCTCCGGCGCGGTGATCGAAGCGCTGCAGGCGTATGCAAGGCAGGACTGACACAGCGCTACAGACTAGCGAAGAGAGGCAGTTGAGAAGAATGGTGCATACCGTGCAGCTACCCTCGGTTCTCACGATCGAAGGGCTTAGGGATATTTATCGAAGCAAGACATGGACGCCGGAGGCGGTCGTAGCCGAGCTGATTAGGCGGGCCGCGGAGGACGCGGATATGAACATATGGATCGCGGAGCCGTCGCTTGCGATCGCGGGGCCTTACTTGGAACGGCTTGGCTCCATGGATCCGGACCGCTATCCTCTCTGGGGCATTCCGTTCGCGATTAAGGATAATATCGATCTGGCCGGCGTCCCGACGACGGCAGGCTGTCCCGACTATGCGTACACACCTTCTTCGCATGCGGTTGCCGTCGAGCGGTTGATCGAAGCCGGCGCGATCCCGATCGGCAAGACGAATCTGGATCAGTTCGCGACGGGGCTGGTCGGTACGCGCAGTCCCTACGGCGAGACGCACAACGCGCTGCGCCCGGAGCTGATCAGCGGCGGCTCCAGCTCTGGCTCGGCGGTAGCGGTTGCCAGAGGGCAATGCGTGTTCGCGCTCGGTACGGATACAGCGGGCTCGGGGCGCGTGCCTGCCGCGTTGAACGGGTTGATCGGCTTCAAGCCGAGGCTTGGGGCATGGCCGACCGAGGGAGTCGTGCCTGCATGCGCGAGCTTAGACTGCGTGTCGGTCTTCACGCATGCGCCGGGTGATGCGGCCCTTGTGGACAGCGTCGTTAGAGGATATGCGGCGGACGATCCGTGGTCGCGGGAAGTGCCCAGGCTAACGCCGCGCATGCCGACTCGAATCTGCTTGCCCCGCGAGACGCCGCAGTTCTTCGGGCCGTATGCTGCTGAATACGAGGCGGCTTGGTCGGCGGCGACAGAGCGTCTAGCGCGTATGGGGATGCCGGTCGAGCGCATCGATACGCAGCTGTTCGATCAGGCAGCCGCGATTCTGTATGACGGACCGTGGATCGCCGAACGATGGGCGGCGCTCGGGCCGTTCGTGGTAGCGCATCCCGGCAGCATTCATCCCGTTACCGAACGCGTGCTGCGCTCGGGAGCGAACGAATCGCACGGCGCGGCCGACGTATTCCGCGCGATGCATGAGCTGCAGCGCCTTCGGCGGCAGGCCGTCGAGCTGCTGACGGATGCGGTGCTGGTCATGCCGACGACCGGCGGCATTTGGACGCGCGAGCAGCTGCGCGCCGATCCGATCGCGGCGAACAGCGCGCTGGGCCGCTACATGAACCATTGCAATCTGCTGGACCTAGGCGCAATGGCGGTTCCGGCAGGCAATGCTGCCGAGGGTGTGCCGTTCGGCATTACGCTGTTCGCGTTGGCACAGGACGAGGGGCTTGCCTATGAGACAGGCCGCCTGTTCGTGAGTGGCGAGGAAGCGCCGGCGAGCGTCGTCTCGTCGCCGCAAGCGCCTGTTGGGTCGACGCTTGTGGCGGTATGCGGCCTCCATATGCGCGGTTATCCGCTGGAGAAGCAGATGCTGGGGTGCGGCGCGGCCTTCGTCCGTGAGGCGCGTACGGCGGCGAGGTATAAGCTCGTGAAGCTGCCGACCGTACCGGCCAAGCCCGGTCTGATTCGGCAGGCAGAAGGCGGCAGCGCCGTCGAGCTGGAGCTGTGGGAGATGCCGCTGGCGGCGTTCGGCGGCTTCGCGGCTTCGATTCCGGCTCCGCTCGGAATCGGCAAGGTGGAGCTGGAGGACGGTACCGAGGTGCCGGGCTTCATCTGCGAAGGCTTCGCGGCCGTCGCCGCCGAGGATGTGACGCAGTACGGCGGATGGCGATATCTGCCTGTGTCGCGGTAAGCTCCGCGAGCATGCGGATTGCAAGCGTTCGGCATGAAGTCAGCCCTGGTTTCCCTTCGGTTCGAAGGGGGATCGGGGCTTTTTTGGGCTGGTTGGGAGCGATGCGACTTAAGTCGCTTTTTTGCGACGGTCACGGGTAATTGGTACCGATCGTTCGACACGGATATTCGGGATTCTCCATGGAATTGCCCGTAGTCCGGGGCGGATTGCGCGCGATCGGCCGGCAGCCGTCACGAGCCGATCCGCGATGACAATTCTAATGACGGCCCGTCACTGGCTGAGCCCTCTCTATTTGTCTATTGTAGGAGCGATAGCATGATGGGAGGAGCGAATCGGCGTGATCGAATGGAATAGAACGCAGAGGCAAGGGACTATGCGAGCGTGGCGGAGGCGAATCGCCGTACTGCTCGCGGCAGCGGTGCTGGTGACGAGCTTCCAGCTCTCCGCGCTCGCCAAGCCTGAAGATGAGGCGCTTGATCCGGAGCTTCAAGCGCTTATGGAGCGGCTGCTCGGGGAAGATGAGCAGCCATGGATAGAAGGCGGGCAGCAGCAGGAGCCGACTGTCGCCGAGGAGGTGTACGGCACGGACGCAGACTGGACAGCCCTTCTGGCCGGAGGCGGTCTGGAGCGGATCAGCGGCAGTGCGGACGGCAGCGCGCCGACAGGCGACAGCCGCGCGTCCTCGCTGAGCGGAGATGGCAGGTACGCGGCATTCGTATCGGCTTCCGCCAACTTAACGGCGGGCGATACGAACGGGTTCCAGGATGTATTCGTCCGCGACCGCGCTGCGGGCGTGACGAAGCGCATTAGCTTGGGTGCGGGAGGCGTCCAGGCGAATGGCCATAGCTACGCGCCGATGATCAGCATGGACGGGGCCTACGTGCTGTTCAGCTCCAAGGCGACGAATTTGGCGGCCGGGGACACGAACCAGCAGGAGGATCTGTTCCTGTACCGCGAAGCGACTGGGCAAGTGGAGCGCATTGCGGAGCGCGTGCCGGGCTCCGAGTATGCCGGACATGGCAGTCCTTACCAGATTAGCGCGGACGGGAGATTTGTCGCCTATGTCGGCGTCCGCAGTCCCCAGACGGGAAGCTATGACATCCTTCTCAAGAATCTCTCGACCGGCAAGGTGAAGCTGGTCGCGGCACAGACGTATCTGTACGACAATTGGAGGGCGCGCGTGTCGATGAGCGCGGACGCGCGGTACTTGGTGTTCGAATCGTTCCAGCGTGAACTGACGCTGGACGATTACGGGCCGTATCATCAGAATTATCGCGATATTTTCCTATACGATACAGCGTTAGACGAGTTGAAGCGGATCAATCGCTCGCCGGCCGGCGAGAGCGCGAATCAATACAGCCAATATCCGATCATTAGCGCGAACGGGCGGTTCATCGCGTATCAATCGCTGGCGAGCAACCTGGGACCGTCGGATTCGAACGGCGTGTTGGACATCTACGTCTATGACCGGGTTTCGGCCGCGACGGAGCTCGGCAGCGTGCGCAGCGACGGTACGCAAGGGCATGGCGATGCGTATGACGCTTCGCTGAGCGGAGACGGCCGCTATCTATCATTTCATACGAGCAATGCTTATGAAGCGGGTGACACCGGCAATTTGCCGGATGTGTATGTCAGGGACCGCGTTGCCGGTACGACGACGCGCATCAGCACGGCGCATAACGGCGGCAGCGCCAACGGGGAGAGCGTCCGCGCGACGCTGGCGACGGACGGCCTGTCCATCGCCTTCGAGTCCCGGGCGACCGACTTGTCGGAGACGGCGGAGACCGATAGCTTCTTCGACATCTACGTCGCTCCGCTGGAAGGAGCCGGCGGCTCTGCGCCGGATTGGCCGGCAGAAGTGCTGCCGAGCGCCGTGCCTGGCGCGGCATACGTTGCGCTGACCTGGCCGGAAGTGCCTGGCGCGACATATTACAAGGTGATGCAGGACGGCAGACTGGCCGCGATCGTCGACGAGCCTCGGTACGCTGCGGCAGGTCTGATGCCGGGAACTGCTCACGCATACCGCATTGCGGCAGGAAGCGCGGACTATCGCTGGTCCGCGTGGTCGGGTGAAGCCGCCGCCGTGACGCTTGCGGAGCCGGAGACGATCCCGCCGGATAGGGGAATCGTCACGGTAACGGCTCAGCCGGGCTTGATCGAGGCTGAGTGGGAGCTGCCGGATGACCCGGATGTGGTCGGCGCCAAGCTGATCTGGCGCATCCCCGGGTCCGCGTCTCGCGAGTCCGCGCTCTATCCGAAGCACGTCAAGCGGGCGACGGTTCCGAACGTCATGAACGGAGAATTCTACGAGGTGCGGCTCGCGGTCTTCGACGGTGACGGGAATCGCTCGCTAGGCGTGTGGAAGTCTGTCATTATCCCGCAGGGTCCGGCGATCGTCCGAATGGATACGAGAGCGGAGGACGGACGCCCAGCGCCGGGCGACGCCTATATTGAAGGGGTGTCTAAGGATGGGCGGTATACGGTGTTCTTGTCCGACGCGTCCGATCTGGCTCTTGCGGATACCAACGGCAAACGCGACGTGTTCCTGTATGACCAGCTGAACGGCGCGACGCAGCTCATCAGCCGCAATGCAGGGGGAGCTGCAGGCAACGGCGAGAGCCGGGACGCTTCCATCAGCGACGATGGACGATACATCGTGTTCGCATCGGCCGCTAGCGATTTGACGGGAGACGTGGACACGAACGGTCAATATGACGTGTTCCTGTACGACCGGGACACGAACGGCAACGGCGCCTTCGACGAGGAAGGTGAGGTGTCGATCACGCGATTAAGCACGGCTTGGGGCGGCGGGCAGGCCGATAACTATAGCTTCGGTCCCGTTATCAGCGGCGACGGCAGCACCGTTGTGTTCTTCACGCGGGCCAGGAACCTCGTGCAGCAGCCTCCGTCAGGCACGACGTACAATGTGAGTTACGACATGGAGACGAGAGAACTTGCGCCGATCCTGCTGCCCGGCGGCGTGCCGTTAGACGCATCGGACGTTGAGTTGAATGCCGACGGCTCGGTAGCGGTGTTCAGTGAATATGATTCGCTGCTTCCGGAGGATGTCAACGGCTCGTTCGACATCTACCTCTACGATGCGGCAGGGCAGACGCTTGAGCTGGTCACCCTTGGAACTGTACTCGGCCACAGCTCGGCCGGCAGCGCGGTCGTTGACGACAGCGGCCGTTACGTTGCCTTCTCGATCAACCGCAACACGCGTCCGTACTCGCAGGTGTACGTCTATGACCGCGAGGCGGACGGGGAAGCGAAGTACGAATTGATCAGCGTCGTTCGGCCAGGAGCAGAAGCGTCGCTGCACAGTACGACCCCGGATATCAGCGGGGACGGCAGGTTCGTCTCCTTCCAATCCAACGAGCCGGGTCTAGTGGAGAATGACAAGGACCAGCTGCAAAACATTTTCATTCGCGATAGGGTCGAGCAGCAGACAATGCTGGCAAGCCGACCTTACGATCCCGCTGCCGTTCCGACCGATTACGCAAGCGGAGCCCGAATTAGCGGGGATGGCAGCTGGATGGCCTACAGCAGCAACGCCGTCAACATGGTACGCGGGATGGAACGTTACCGTCCGGGATTGTACCTCCAGATGACGACCGTCGTTGTCTCCGAGGCCGTATGGCCTTCGGGCAGCTCCGTGAACGTGAAGGCGTCCGGCAGCGATTATGCGACGTTGGAATGGTCGCCGGCCGCCGGGGCGCAAGGCTACCGGATATTCGGAGCGCGGGAGCCGGTCGACTGGGACGAGGGCGTGATGGAGAAGACATTAACGGATCTCGAGCCGGACATGGACTATCGCTTTGCCGTGGAAGCGATGGATGCGAGAGGGGTATGGACGACGAACGGTCCGTCCGTTACATTCAAGACGCCGGCCTCGGCCGATCTGGCGGAGCTTGCCGTCACGCAGCAGAGAGGCGATGCGATTCTCGAATGGGGGGATCGCCCAGGCGGCTCGAGCGAGGTGGCGGGATTCCGCATCCTCCGCCGGACGGCCGATGGTCCGGCAGAGGTGCTGGCGACGATTGACGATCGAACGATCCGGACGTACACGGATACGACGGCCGAGCCGGGCATCATGTACGTATATGCCGTTTACAGCCTGGATGCGGAAGGCTCGGAGGCCCCGTATTCCATCGAGCGAAGCTTCACGCTGACGTCGTTTGCAATCGCGGGCTTCTACCACACGCTGCCGCTCTACTTCCGCAAGTATGCGGCAATAGGCGGACAGATCCATCTCGCGATGCAAGTCTGGGATGCCGATGCCGCATGGGCGGAGCTGGCGTATGAGCTGGGGGACGGAAGCTTGACGACGGTGAGGGCCGAGCTGACGGGACAGTCCGCATCGGATGTTGCGCGAGGGCAGTCTGCCGTTCCGGCGGACGCCGTGCGGCTGCTGTCGATCCGCGGTTACGCGGAGCGGGACGGCGAGCGGGCGGAAGCGAGCAGCTTGACGGATCCGGTGCAAGTCGGCGGCTCCGTCTCGGTAGCCATAACCGGCAACGTTGCGCTGCCGCATGACGCGACGCTGACGATCAGCAGCGCGGAGCAGCGGGCCTCCCAGACGGTTACGATCGGCGAGGCGCGTCAATTGACGTTCGTCGGCCTTCCGGCCGGGACGGACTATACGCTCAGACTGCTCTCGACCGGCGGCGTGGACGTGCTGGAGGATGCGGGCTTGCCGCCCGTCTCCGTAACTTGGGGGAGCTTGACCGAGACCGGCGCAGCGCCGGTACTGCCTGCTAGCCTAAGCATTCATGTAATCAGCCCGAAGTTCGGGGCGATCGGCAACGTATCCGTGCTTGTGGCGGACGAGGAGGGGCGCCCTCTTGCAACCGGCGTCACGGCGCTGAACAAGCAGCTTGAACTCGGCGTGTTGCGGGGGATGATCGGCAAGACGGCCGTTATTCGAGTCGAACCGCAGGGCGGATACTTCGGTTCGATGGAAGTTCGCGTCCCCTTAAGCAGCGGAATCAATCGGCAAGAGATTACGCTGTCGCGGGCCGCGAACGCCGTCCTGGAAGGGAAGGTCCATGACATGGACGGCGAGCCCTTGCGAGGTGCTGTCGTCAAGGTCCTTCAAGACGGGATCACGTATGAAGCCGTTACCGGCGCGGACGGCTTGTATGCGATAAGCCTTCCGAGCGGCACGGCAACGGTCCAGGCACTGGCCGGTGGCGTGATCCCTTCCGGGACACGGCGGGTAGAGATCATGCCGGGCGCCCAGACGCATGACATTGCATTCACGACGAAGCTTCCGGCGATCGTGAAGGTCGATCTGTATACGCAATCCGGAGACGGGGCATGGGTCGGGCCCTATGCGCTGGATTGGCGGGAGCAGGTGCATTTTCACATCCGGTCCGACAAGCCGGCCCGGACAAGGGTCGACTACGGCGCGATGGCGCTGGAAGCGAATCCGGGCGAGACGGTTCGCATCTGCGCGAGCGGCCGGGAAGGCAATTACTCCGAGGCTTGCGCCGAGACGGTCATCGACGCCGATCGGAAAGGGTCCGTCGAGCTGAGACTGCGCGATACGCACGCGACGATAGCCGGCAGACTTACCAATCTTCCGGCGGGGAACAGCCGGTATGACTATCGCTTCTACGAGATCACCGCAGAGGGCTATCGGAGAGCCGCGTTCTCCGGTTCGCTCTACGAGGCTGCATTCGAGTTGAAGATGCAAGGGGATCGCAGCTACGAGCTGGCGATCCAGAGCATGGACGCGAGCCATAGCGTCGTCCGGCGCTTCGAGGCGTCCAGCGGAAGCCGCATCGACCTGGGCGAGGTGCCGCTCGAGCCGGCGGGAGTATTGACCGGCAGGGCGGGCAATGCCGTCTGGATCGGAGACGGGAAGCCGACGGCCGGAGGCAGGGCTCAAGTGCGCGCGACCTATTACCTTACGGGCGGCCAGCAGCTGTCCGATGCGGTCGCCGTGCTGGATGTGCCGGCCGATACGGAGCTGGCGCCAGGCACGGTTATCTTGAACGGGAACGCGGTGGAGCCTGTTCTGCAGGCTGGGAGGTACACCGTGCCGATCGGCACGATCGGGAACCACAAGATGGGTTCGTTGCAATATGAGCTGCGCATTGCAGATAACCCCGTCTCCATGATGCTTCTGCTCGAGCCTTCGATACGTTATAGGCGCGGCAGCGTTCATGGCGAAGAGGCGATCGGCAGAGCTGAAGTTGACCTAACGCCTGTGACGCTTAAGGCTCCAGGACGTACGGGGCAGCGCGACCTGAATATTACGGGCTCCGCGCCGCCGGGCAGCCGCGTCACCCTGTTCGAAGGCGACGTTGCCATCGGCGTGGCGGAAGCGTCGCCGGCCGGGTTATGGTCGATCGCGGCACATGTCCCGGGCGAAGGCGCCACTGCTGTCTGGCAGCTTCGCGCAGTTGCGGAGCGGGAATCGGCACGCTGGAGCAGCACGGTCGTCGCCGTGCGATACGATAAGGGGTTGCCGGAGCCGATCGCGTTCACGATGCGCCAGGCGGACGGACGTCTCATGACGCTCGATCCGCGCGGCGGCGAAGGAAGGTTCCCTTATGTATTCGTGCCGGGTATGCCCATGACGTTGACGGTCGAATTCGCGGATCCGGAGTCGGTGGATAACGTCGAATTCCTATTCGGGGATCAACGCATACCGGCCAGCCTGCAGAAGGGTGTCTTCCAGTCGGTTATTCCCGGCGTCAGCAGAGGCGCCTCGATCGGGCTCGACTATACGGAGAAGGAGCCTGCGGCAAGCTTCGACGCGCCTCCTCCTTCGCCGGAGGAGATCAAACGTCAGCTGCCGCCGAGCTTCCGGGACGTTAGGACCGACTCCCTGTACGTCTCGCCGCGTCAGAACGGCGGAACGAAACAGTCGGCTTCGTTCAAGGGCACGCTGCCGAATCCGAAGGGCGGCGCCCAGCTGGATATGAGCGCTTCAATGGAGGAACTGACGTACACGCCGAGCCAGAGCGATCTCGATCGCGTCGAGCAGACCGGCGTTCCCGTATACGGCTTCCAGAACAGCATGTCCTTCGAGGGCGGGGAGCTTAGGGCTCAGTTGACAGGATACATTCCGGTTGATCGGTTCAACCAAGGGCTGGATGCGGAACGGGCGGCCGCCGAGCTGATCGCGGCTGCCGAAGCGAACCTCATTGCGGGCGCGGCATCGGGTACTAAAGCGTCCGGCAAGGTCAGTGCGTTATCCGCCGGGTACGCAGTGAAGGTGGTCAAAGTGTCGGTCGGTCTCGCGATGCGGTCCACGGCCGGCGAGAACACATGGAAGACGATCGATGCGGCCTACAGCCTGTTCGACGGGATGGGCGTGAACGATACGCTGGCGGATCTGGAGCGTCTGATGGACAAGGTCGCGCTTAACTGCCGGACGGACCTCGTGCCGATCTATATGGAGAGCATCATGCGCATCCGGAACCAGATCATCATGGTAGAGGTGTTCAAGGCGGGCATGATGCTGGCGGGGGCGGCCTTCGGACCGGCAACGTTCGGTCTCGGGACGATCGGATTGTTCCTGGCCTCGAATATCATGGGCAAGGTGCTGGATGCGCAGGTCGCGGCAGCCATTACCCGGCTCGACAACGATGTAGACGAATTCTGCGGCCCGCAGAAGAAGAAGCCGAAGAAGCCGCTCGCCGATCCGGAATGGATCTACGACCCGAGCGGGTATGTGTACGAAGTCGAGGAAGGCAATCGAATTGAAGGCGTGACGGCGACCGTGCTGCGGTGGAATGAGCAGGCGGCACGCTGGGATGTCTGGAATGCCGGCCCTTACGGGCAGATGAATCCGCTCTTAACCGACGGAGAGGGACGCTACGCGTGGGATGTGCCGGAGGGCAAGTGGAAGGTGCTCTATGAGAAAGAGGGCTACCTGCCTGCCGAGAGCGAAGAGCTCATCGTGCTTCCGCCGCATTTTGACGTGAACATTCCGATGACATCCACGCTTCCCGCCAAGCCGATCAAAGCGTCGGCCCTGCCGGCAGGGGCCGCGATCGAGCTGCTCTTCGACCGCCATGTGCGAAGCGAAGGCGCGGAAGACGGCCTGCTGGCTGTCGCGGCAGCGGACACCGGTGAAGCGGTGGAAGGCGAATGGCATCCGGTGGAGCCGGTTACCGTTAACGGAACCCCAGCTTCTAAGAGACTGCGGTTCACGCCGAACGAACCGCTTGCTATCGGTGCCGCATATCGCGTGAATGCCGAGGCGGCGCTGCAGTCGTATGCCGGCGTGCCGATGGGAGCGAGTTACGAGGTCGAAGTCGCCGTCGCTGCTGAGGACACGACGCCTCCGCTGCCGGTCGAAGCGTTGGAGGCGGATGCCGACGCGGAGCGCACGTTGCTCACATGGCGGCTGCCTGACGATCCGGAGCTTGCGAAGCTGGAACTGCGCTATCAAGCGGAAGGGGCGCAGGGCGAAGGCAGTGTGATCGAAATTCCGCTCGGCCAGCGATATGCGCTTGTTGAAGGGCTGAGCGCGGCGACGGAATATGCGTTCCAGATGCGCGCATATGACGAGGCGGGCAATTACAGTACGGCGGAAGTCGCCTCCGCCACAGGCGCTAGGTCGAGCGGCGGTCTGGACGTCTTGCCTCCTGCGGAGGTCGGGGAGCCTGCCGCGAAGCCGGGTCCGACTACGATCGAGTTGACCTGGCGCGATCCGGACGACTCGGACCTCGCTGCCGTCCATATAGAGTGGGCGAAGCGAGGCGAGGACTTCGAAGGCGAGCCTGTTGTCGTCGGCAAGGGCGAGGGTCGTTATGCGATAAGCGGATTGACGCCTTCCGCTGCATACGAAATTCGGCATTGGACGGTCGACGAGAGCGGCAATGCCTCCACGGCGGGATCGCTGTTCGTTCGTACGACGGCAGCCGCGCCTGGGGGGCCGTCCGGTCCGGTCGGGGGGGCGATCGGCCAGTCTGACGGCGGCTTGGACACAGAGAGCGCCGAGCTTGGCGATGCGGCTGCCGACATCAGCCTGTTCGACGGCAAGCTGCGGATCGCCGTGCCGGCCGGCGGTGCGGGAGACGCGAAGAAGCTCATCGCGAGCAGGAGCGGCGATCCGGCGAAGCCGTCCGACAGGCGGCTGCGTCTGATGTCCGATGCGTATGAATGGAAGCTCGACAACGGCGGAGCGCTTGCGAAGCCGGGGTTGCTGGCGGTGGCATACGACCAGGCAGCGCTCGGAACTAGCGACACCCGCAAACTGGGCGTCTATCGCTTGGAAGCAGGCGGCGTCTGGCGCTATGTCGGCGGCATCGTGGACGAGGAGCGGAGCGTCGTGGAGATCCCTGTGACGCTGCCGGGCGTCTATGCGGTGCTGATCGCGGAGCGCAGCTTCCCTGATCTGAACGGTCACTGGGGACGTGCGGACATTGAGGTGCTGGCTGCACGCGGCATCGTGACCGGTGATCCGGGCGGGGCTTTCCGTCCGAACGGCAACGTCACTCGCGCCGAATTCGTGAAGCTGCTGGCCGCGCTGATCGGCGAAACGGCGGCAACGGAGGACGGTTCGTTCACCGACGTGCCCGCCGATGCCTGGTATGCCGAGGCGGTAGCCAAAGCGCAAGCGGCAGGCGTGGTCGTAGGGTCCGGAGGCAAATTCAGGCCGAACGCTCCGATCTCGCGCGAAGAGATGGCGGTGATGCTCTACAGGGCTAGCCGTCCGAGCGGGAATGCCGCGGCGGCGCTTGACGGCTTCCGCGATGGCGGCAAGGTATCGCATTGGGCCCGCGAAGCCGTCGCATACGAGGTGCAGAACGGGACGCTGCGCGGCAGCGACGGGCTGCTGCGGCCCGATGCGACCGCTACGCGAGCGGAAGCGGCGGCAGTCCTGATTCGCAAGCTGGATGGGCGGGGCTTACTCGTCAAACGATAAGTTGAATCAATATGCAAGAAGCTTGCGGACCGAATCCGGTTCCGCAAGCTTCTTCGTCGTGACGTAGTCGTGGAAAGCCGCTTGCACAACGAATTGAACCTGATTCGTCAGCGCCTTGACCACATCGTCTGCGAACGGCTCACATGCCCTCCCACTTTTTCTTGCCCATGCGTAATGTCCATGCGATATATGTCGGCCTATTACAATGAAAATGTGTAAACTATAGTCACATAATATAAAGATCGCGGGGTAATCATGCAATATAATGAGTTTAATGACGGGATCACGCAATACTATTTGTCAGCTATTCTAACGTAAGTGCGTGCAGCAGAACAGGGGACGCTTCGTAGTCGTACAGGAACGCGAATAAATGAAAGGAAGCGGTGAGAATGGAACAGACAAGACCGGGGTTGTCGGTGACGGATTTACTGCGAATTCCGCAATTCAAGGATGCGGTATTGTTAGGCGGGGCATCGGGGCTGTCGGAAGAGGTTAGCCGAGTGAATGTCATGGAGGTGCCGGATGTCGTGGACTGGGTTCGGCCAGGAGAATTCCTGATGACGACGGGCTACCCTTTTCGGCAGGAGCCCGAGGTCATGGTTACGCTGATCGAGCAGCTGGCGGAGAAGGGCGTTGCCGCGCTCGGCATCAAGACGAAGCGATACATCGACGCCGTGCCGGAGAGCGCGATCCGTGCTGCCGATGCCTGCGGGCTGCCCTTGATCGAGCTGCCGCCGGACACGACCTTCTCGGACGTGGTACGAGAAGTCATGGAACGCGTGCTCGTTCAAGAATCCAAGCAGCTCGCCTTGCTTCAGTATCGCGTTCAGCGGCTGTCTTACGTGCTTCTGCACGGAGACGGTCTTGACGCATTCTTGCAGCTGCTCGAATCGCTGGTCGATAATCCCGTGGCGCTGCTGGATGACCGCGGCCAGTGGACGGCATCGCAATCCGCGCTAAGGATATGCGAGCGATTGGAGGCAGAGGACTGGCGCAGGCTGCGCGAGGAGAGCCCGCGCGAGACGAGCTTCTTGCCGGCCGGCGATCGGAGCATTCGCGTATACGGCTCAGCCGATCAAGGGGGCGAGCGGCGGCATATGCTCCTCCTGTTCGAAGAGCGGCAGGAGTTCAGCATCGTCGACTCGCTGACGATCAATTGGGCGAGCGAGCTGGTCGGCTTCGAGATCAGCACCGCGCAGGCTCGCCGGAAGATCGAGGCGAAGTATATCGATCAGTTCCTGCAGGATTGGATCGTCGGACGCATCGTCTCGCCGATCGATCTGCAGCTGCGCGCCGAGGCATGCGGCTGTCCGCTCGATGCCGGGATGGATTATCGCGTCGGGATCATCGCGGTTCAGGAACGGAAGCTGAATGCGCCTGCGCTGCAGGAAATTGCCCAACGGCTGAATTGGGAGCGGACGGGCGGCGAGATGCGATGGACGGTCATCGAAGAGAATCTTGTCGTCGTGATCGCTTCGCCTAAGGATGCCGCAGGGAGCGGGAGCGCATCGGATCGGCGTAAGGACGATGCCGGCGCCTGCGCCGCGGCCGCGCTGCGGCCCTACCTGTCCGGCCGCGAACGCGACTATCGCGTATGCTTGGGTCGCGCGGTCGCCGCGCGGGAATCGGTTCCGATCAGCTACCGAGAGGCCAGAAGGGCAGCCGAAGTCAGCGCGGTCTGCCGGCTTCAGCAGGAGGTCGTCTCTTACGCGGATCTGGGTACGTACTTATTGTTGTATCGGTTGCTTGGTACGGAGGAAGCGGAGGAGTTCAAGCTCAACTACTTGCAGGCGCTCCTCGAATACGATAACCGGAGCAGCCAAGGTACGCTGCTCAAGACGCTCAAGACCTACTTCGAGTGCAACGGCAACGTCAAGGAGACTGCGGACCGCATGTTCCTCCATTACAATACGGTGATTTACCGCCTAGACCGCATCAAGAACGAGCTCGGCATCCCGCTGGATCTGGCGGAGACGCGGCTGCAGCTGCAGCTAGCCATCAAGCTGCACGAGATCAAGGAGGCATAAGGGCCGTAAGCGGCTCTTCGGCGGCTCCTTAGCAGCGCCTTAGTAGCCGTCGGTCTTGCGTCCGGACTGTTCCGCGATTGCCGCTCCTACTCGAGCGGATTCGCTGCCGAGATGATCGGCGACCGTCTTGGCCTGAGCGAGCCCTTCGGCTACTCGCCGCCCGTAATCAGGGTCCGCCTGCGTGAAGTGAGCCACCATCCGCTCTTGAATGGCCGGCGCGCATACATGAAGCCCGTCGACGAGATTCGCGATCAGCTCATCGCGCTCCCAGTCCTCGAACCGCCGGTAGGTTTCGCCTGCTTGCCGGTAGTCGTTCTTGCGCGGCAGCGGCTCCCGCACCAGCTGCGCGCTATAGGCCGGCTGATGCTCCTTGCCTGGCGATGGCGCTTCCCGAAGCCCGCCAAGCGAGGACGGCTCGTAGTTGACATGCGGATTCTGCCCCGGTGCCCGATCCACGGAATAGGCCATCTGACCGCCCTCCTGGTTCGTCGCTACGCGCGTCTTCGGGGCATTGATCGGCAGCTGCAGATAGTTGGTGCCGACCCGATAACGCTGCGTATCGGAATAGGAGAAGGTACGCCCCTGCAGCATCTTGTCATCGGAGAAGTCCAATCCGTCCACGAGCACGCCCGTGCCGAATGCGGCCTGCTCGACTTCGGCGAAGTAATTGTCCGGATTCCGGTCGAGCACCATGCGGCCGACGGGCAGGAAGGGGAACTGTTCTTGGTCCCACAGCTTCGTGTCGTCAAGAGGATCGTAATCGAGCTCGGGATGCTCGCCGTCGCTCATGATCTGGACGCACAGCTCCCACTCCGGATAGTCGCCGCGGGCAATGGCCTCGTATAGATCCTGCGTGGCATGGCTCGTGTTCTTCGCTTGAATCGCTTCGGCTTCCTGCTGCGTCAGATTCTTGATGCCCTGCTTCAGCGGCTCCCAATGATACTTGACGAGAACGGCCTCGCCTTGCGCATTGACCCACTTGTACGTGTTGACGCCCGAGCCTTGCATCTGCCGATAGTTAGCGGGGATGCCCCATGGCGAGTAGACGAAGGTGACCATATGCGTCGCTTCCGGCGAATTGGACACGAAGTCGAAGAACCGTTCCGGGTTCGGCAGATTCGTCACGGGGTCAGGCTTGAAGGCGTGGATCATATCCGGGAACTTGAGCGGATCCCGAATGAAGAAGATCTTCAGGTTATTGCCGACGAGATCCCAATTGCCGTCTTCCGTATAGAACTTCACGGCGAAACCGCGCGGATCGCGGACGGTCTCGGGCGAGTGGCCGCCGTGCACGACAGTGGAGAAGCGCACGAATAGCGGGGTGCGCGTGCCGGCCTGCTGCAGCAGCTTCGCGCGTGTATACTTCGCAATGGGCTCGTCGCCGACCTTGCCGTACGCTTCGAAGTAGCCGTGAGCGCCCGCTCCCCGCGCATGCACGACGCGCTCCGGGATCCGTTCGCGGTCGAAGTGGGAGAGCTTCTCGATAAAATGGTAATTCTCGAGCGTCGAAGGTCCGCGGCTGCCGACCGTTCGAATATTCTGATTGTCGGTGATGGGATGTCCTTGCCGATTCGTTAAGCGCATCTCTTGATCGTTGTTCTCCATAGACGCCTTGCACCCTTTCCTTCGCATGATCCACTCTACTATTTGCCATGTTTCGGAATCGTATGCATGAATCAAGAGACAGCGAGAAGAGCCGCAATCCCCTGATCGGGATGCGGCTCTTGTGCGCGTTGCGGAGGTGCGTTTCATCGGGATCGACCGGCGATGCCGTACAGCAGCAGCTCCACCGTACGATCGATCTCCTCTTCTTCGTCGATCGGGTATTCCGGGAAGAGGATGACATGCGTGAAGATCATGCCGATCAGCATGCTGACCGATGCGCGAATGATGCGCCATTCGGGCGCTTCGATCAGTTGGCCGCGCTCCTGGAAGTGGCGGATGATCTTCTCGAGGCGTACGTAGACGATATTGGACATGACACCCTTCACCTGCTCCAGCAATTCCGGTTGAAAAGGGAGCTCATGCACCAATATGCGGATCAGCTTGACGTTCTTGCGAGCGAATGCGATACGGTCCTTGGCGACGGCACGGTAGAAATCCTCGATACGTTCGTAGGGCATATCGAGCACCTTGGCAAAGTCCCGAATGAGGAAGGGGGCGACGACCTTGGCTGCGATCGGCCCCGCGATGGATAAGAGCAGATCCTTCTTCGTCTTGTAGTGCCGGAATATGGTGCCTTCGGCGACGCCGGCCTTTTGCGCGATCTCGCTGGTGGAAGCGGCAGCGAACCCTTTCTCCGAGAAAATCTCGATGGCAGCCTCCAGAATGCGGGCCTGCTTATCGGTCTTCTTCCGGTCGTCGGCTTCCGTCAGCCGGATAATATCCTCCAGCCACTGCTCCTGCGTATTCGACATAGAGGATGATCTCCCTTCAACGAATGGTTGAACTAACGATACTATATCCGCCGATGCTTGCGCAACGCCAGCACATTGGCCGCCATGAAGACCAGCGACAAGCCAATCAGGACGTATGCATCCAGCGCGATGGCGTTCCAGCCTTCGCCCCGGATCATGACGCTGCGGAGCGCGTCGGCACCGTACTTAAGGGGCGTGACGTGAGCGACCCAGCTCAGCCACGGCGACATGCTGTCCAGATCGAACAGGCCGGAGAAGAACACCTGCGGCACGATGACGAGCGGGATGAACTGAATCATCTGGAACTCCGAGTCGGCGAACGCCGACAGGAAGGTGCCGAAGCTGAGCGCCGTAACCGACAAGAGCAGCATGATCAAGATGACATAGCCGAAGGAGCCTGCCATGAAGCTGCCCAGCACGCCGATCGTATAGCCGGCGATCAAGATCGCTTGCACGCTCGTGAAAATCCCGAAGCCGGCCATGTAGCCCAGGGCGATCTCCCAGCGGCGCAGCGGGGTGGCGAGCAGCCGCTCCAGCGTGCCGCTGGTGCGCTCCTTCAGGAAGGAGACGCCGGCAATCAGGAAGACGAAGAAGAA
>JAEZCJ010000184.1 GCA_023433615.1 Bacillota bacterium
ACCTTCAACAGTTCGGATAGGAACGTCAGCGTGAGCCCTTGTCCCCAGCCTTGGATACGCTTATCCGGCACGTTCCGATAGCCTTCTGCATCTTCCATAACTGCCGTTCCGGCCGAGACGCCGGTGACGGTGCCGTCTGCGGCGATTCGGTCGAGAATGCCGTCGATCGTTCGCTGCGTATACTTGTTATAGAGACGCCCCTTCGCCAATAGTACGGTTGCGATGCCGGCTGAACCGGATGTCTCAAGCGGCGATTCAGGGTCTGTCGCGATAGTGTGCCACAGTCCGGTTGTCTCATCTTGCAGCCTGACAAGCGCGCTTAACTGGTCGCGCAGCGAGCCTTCGATAACCATGAACGACGGATGCGTGACAGGGACGATATCAAGCGCCCGCGCCATCGTGAGAGCGGCCCAAGCGTTGCCGCGCGCCCAATGGATGGCGGACATATGCGTCTTGGATATATTATCCCAGCCATGGTAATACAAGTTCGTGACCGGGTCCTGAAGGACATTCTCATGACCGTGATATTGCTTCAATCCGTCTTCCAGATAGTCTTGCCGCTCCAGTAGCGAGCCGATTCGGAGGAGAAAGTAACCGGCCATGAACATCGTGTCGACCCATGCTTGCTCAGGGAAGTTGTAGACCTCCGAATTCACCGTGTGCTGGAATATTCCGTCACCGAACCTCGCGGCGTCATGCTTCAAAAATTCGGCCATCTCCGTAGCGCATTCGATATACCGCTCGTCTGCGGTCACCTCGTACAAGGTGAGCAGGGAGTGCCCGATCGACACGGCGTTCACCGACAGCTTTGGCAGGCCGTCTTCTAAGTTGCTGTCCACCCAAGCTTGCAATTGTTCCAGATATTCCGTTTTGCCCGTCGCCGCATAGGCTTCGGTTACGCCGTAGAATGCGACGCCGCCCGGCCAGTCCCAACTAAAGTCCATCCGAAAGGTACGCGCCACGACTCGGTCAATGGCGTCCAGAATGCGTGATTCGTCGAATGCTAATGCTGGCATAGGAATCATTCCCTCCAAGTTCATCATTGTTCTATCCTTTCAACCCGCTTGTACTGATGCCTTCCACGATATAACGCTGGAAGATGAAGAAGATGATGAGTACGGGCACAAGCGACAGCGTCGACATCGCGAACATGCCGCCCCAGTTGTTCAGCGACTCGCCATCGAGGAACAGCTTGAGCGCGAGCGAGACCGGGTATAGGTTGGGCTGGTTAAGATACAGCAGCGGATGGATGAAGTCCTCCCACGTCCAGTAGAACGAGAAGATCGCAGAAGTGATTAGCGCAGGCACGATAAGCGGCAGAATGATGCGAAAGAATATCGCGTACTTGCTGCAGCCGTCGATCTTCGCCGCTTCGTCGAGATCCGCAGGTATCGTGCGAATGAACTGCATGATCAGGAAGATGAAGAACGGGATGCCGAAGAACTGCGGGATAATCAGCGGCTTAAAGGATTGCAGCCAGCCGAATTCCGAGAACATGATGTATTGCGGGATAATGGTGACGTCGCGCGGCAGCATCAACGTCATCATCATGCAGCCGAACCAGAAGGTACGGCCGAAGTAGTGGATGCGGGCGAAGGCGTAAGCGATCAGCGAGGAGCTGAGAACCGCGCCAATGGTCGATAGGCCGACGATGATGAACGAATTTTTGAAGAACGTGCCGAACGTGTGGCCTGCGAAGCCTTTCCAGCCGGATGCGTAGTTGCCCCACTCGATGCTGCTCGGAATCAAGCTGTACGCGGTCGTGAAGATGTCGTCATTCGGTTTGAAAGAGCTGACGATCAGCCAAATTATCGGGTAGCACATGATGAATGCCAGCCCGCCGACGCTCAGATGATAGGCGGTGTTGCGCCAAGCTTTTGCCGTGAGGACCACGTGATTACTCTCCCTTCGATTCGTAGTGGACCCAATAACGAGAGGTCTGGAAAATCAACAGCGTCAGCGCGCCGATCGCGATGAGCATGACCCATGCCATTGCAGACGCATAGCCCATCTCGAAGTAGGCAAAAGCGCGTTGGTACAGATACAAGGAATAGAGCAGCGTCGAGTCGAGCGGACCGCCCTCGCCGTTCGATATAATATACGCCGGCGTGAAGGTCAGGAATGCCGAGATCGTCTGCAGAATGAGGTTGAATAGAATAATCGGGCTGAGCAGCGGCAGCGTGATCGAGCGTAGACGGCGAACCGGTCCTGCACCGTCGACTCCGGCGGCCTCGTAATAATCCTTCGGAATGTTCTTCAGTCCGGCCAAGAAGATCAGCATCGACGAACCGAACTGCCAGACCGATAAGGCGATGAGCGTCCAGATCGCGGTACCGGGCGAACCGATCCAGGAGGTGTCCGAATCGATACCGATCAGTCCGAGTACGGAGTTCACGAGCCCCTTATCACCGAATACTTGAATCCACAGAATCGATACCGCAACGCTGCCGCCGATGAGCGAAGGCAGGTAGTAAGCGGAACGGTAGAGGCCGACGCCGCCCACCGCCTTGTTGAGCATCATCGCGACAGCGAGCGCGAAAGCGAGCCGGAGCGGAACGCTGGCGAATACATATTGCAGCGTGACCGCGATGGACTTGGCGTACTTATCATCATCCGTGAATAATTCCTTATAGTTGTCCAACCCGATAAATGCCGGCGCTTCCAACAGGTTGTAGTTCGTGAACGAGTAATAGAGCGACGAGAACATCGGATACGCGATAAAGACCAGGAATCCGATAATGAATGGCGCCGAGAACGCGTAACCTACCATGTGGTCATTGTCACGCAGCTTGAATTTCATGCTAACACTCCCTTGTGCGATTGACCGCTGTGTCTTAGTCGTTCCTAGCTCTATTATGATAGGAGCGCACAGGCAACTGAAGGCAAAAAACCGTTCAAGTTGTTTAATAAGCAGACTTGATGCCGGAGGCGGCGCGGACGCGAACAAACACGATTCCGGGGAATCGTGTCTGCAGGTTCAAGCGTATGCGATGGCCTAGTTGGAGCTTAGAATCTTGTTCGCTTCCTCGCGGAACTTGGCAGCGCCCTCTTCGACGGTCAATTGATTGTACATGATCTGTTCAGCCGTCTGCTTCAGCAGCTTGTCGACCTCAACCGCGCCGACAGGGTTCGGCGGATCCATCTGACTGCTGTTCTGCTCTGCCCACGATACATAATCGAATACTTTCGTCTGTTCGGGAGAGAGGAGCGGTTTCAGCGCTTCCTTCACCTTGGAGGATACGGGGACGCCGCGCTCGCCCATGATGATCTTGTTCGCCTCGATGTCGTTCACCCAGAAGTTGATGAAGCGCGCGGCTTCTTCCTTGACTTCCGAGTTCTTGGAGATCGAGAAGTACATGCTCGGCTTCAAGAACAACGCCTTGTTCTCGTTCCAGCCGGGAACCGGCAGGATTTCGAGCGGACGCTTCGCTACCGTGGCCGACAGAATGTATTGGTTCGACCAGCCGAATGTGCTGATTGCATTGCCCAGCTCAAGCTCGCCGTCTTCCGGCGTGCCTTTCTTCTGTGCCAGTTTGTCTAGCGGAAGCAGGTAGCCTTGATCATACCAATTCTTGTACATGTTGTAGAAGTCTGCGAATAGCTTATCGTCGGTATAGCCGAGGCTTTTGCCGTCTGCTGCATACATATGCGCTCCCTTGCCGCGAAGATAGAACGGGAAGAAGACGTCGTGGCGAAGGTCTTGTGCCAGAATCTTGCCGTTCTCCTTCAGGATCGGACCGAGTGCCGTGAAGACGTCGTATGTCCAGTCGTTGGCCGGCATCGTACCGCCGGCCTGCTCCACCATCGCCTGATCGATAACGGTGAGCAGCGCATTGGAGCCCAGGTTGAACGCGAACAACTGGTCGCCGAGCTTGCCGCCGGAGATCGCGGCTTCGCTGATCGAGCTGACGTCGATCGTGCCGTCGGACACATAGGCGTTCAAGTCTTCTAGCTGGCCTCGAGCGCCGTACTGTGTCAAGTAAGAGAGGTCCATCTGGATGATGTCCGGCAGATTGTTCGCGGCAGCTTGCGGAGCAAGCTTCTTCCAGTGGTCATCGAACGCCGCGTATTCCGGCTCGATCGTGACATGCGGGTTCTGCTGCTCATACAGCTCGATGACCTTGAGCGTGTAGTCGTGGCGGGCTTGGCCGCCCCACCATGCAATGCGCACCGTCACCGGCTCCTTCTCTTGGACTTCGCCCGAGGAACTCCCGGAGTCCGTATTGGCCGTGTCAGTCTTGCTGCCGCTCTGGCTTGCGGCGTTATTGTTGCCGGAACTGCCGCATGCCGTGACTAAGCTGATGATCAGAACGGCAAAAATCGATAATGTAGCGATCCGTTTCATGCTTGACTTCCTCCCCTTATCATCTGAATGGTAGTGCTTACATTTGCTATTATCAGCGCTGGAAGGAGAAAGAGTAAGGCAAAAAACCGTGCCGATTGTTCAAAAAATAGAGGAGAATCGGTTATTTCCGCATATATTCCGTGGGTGTGCATCCCATTATCTTCTTGAATACTTGACTGAAATACTGCGGATTGTCGCCGAAGCCGAGCCGATCCGCGAGCTCGAAGATGCGGATGTAGGGGCTCTTGTCGATCCACTCCGCCGCACGTTCGATGCGGATACGCATGACATAATTCGAGAATTTCTCGCCGGTCTCTTTCTTGAACAGCTTGCCAAGGTAATCCGGGTTCATGTACAGCATCTCGCCAGCCACCTGCTGCAGCGAGAGGTCGGCATCGCCGATATGCTCCGCGACAATCTCGACCATGCGCTGCACGATAGCGGTATATTTCACCATGTGGCGGTCGTAGCGAGAACGGGCGATCTCATGGACGATCTCGCCGAGTATTTCGCCGATTGCCTGCAAGGAATTCGTCTCCAGAATCGCCGGCAGCTTGCGGTAATAGCGTCCGATGTCTGCAGGATCCGCGAGGCGTATAAGCGAAACGTATTGTCCGATTGCATAGGATTTCGCCATCGCGATATCGAGCTGGGCTTCCTTGAGTCCGGCGAGGAATTCCGCTAGCGCGCGTTCGGCATCTTCGATATGACCGGAGCGGATCGGGGAATGCAATCGATCTTCATCGTACGCGAATTGGTCGGCTCGAGCGTGGGGTTCGCCCTCGCCCTCGCCCTCGCTCTCGAATGCGGCATCGATGCTCGTAATGAGGCCTCCCTCGTCCAGATAGAATCGATAGTTCAAGAGCTGCAGCGCGCTTCGATACATGATGCGTGCATTCGCTATATAGCCGGGATTGCTTAGGCTGATCGTCGCGTCCATCTTGTAGTAGGCCTGAAAGTTCCGCCTAATCGACTCCATCTGCTGCTGCAGAAGCTGCTGATCGGTATCCGCCTCGATCACGAGGAGCACATGGTTAGCCATCGTCGTGCCGAGCAGCACGTTCTGCAGCACTTCCTCGGCGATATTCTTGATCGCGAAGAGCTGCTCGAATTCCGCGGCGCCTTCCGGCTGCAAGAGCAGCAGGCGTATAGGCCGGTCACGCTCGTATTGGAACAATCCGCTGTAGTAGTCCCAGTCGCGGCTGCCATAGGTCTTGTTCGTGACGAATTCCTTGAGCACCTGTTCCTTGACATGAGGCATGACCTTGTCGAGCCGCTGCTTCACGCCATGGATGAACGCTTCGCGTCGTTGTTCCTCGTCGAGTTCGGCGATGATGCCGTCCAGCGCTTCGGCAATCTTGGTCTCGTTGGTCGGTTTCAAGAGGTAGTGCTTGACGCCGTGCTGCATCGCCGTACGTGCATAGTCGAACTCGCTGTAGCCGGACAGAAGCAGGAACTTGACGTTCGGGTGCGACTCGTTCACGCGAGCAACCAGCTCTAATCCGTCCATGCCGGGCATGCGGATATCGCTGATCACAATATCGGGCAGTTCCGCCAGAATGCGGTCGTAAGCCTCCAACCCGTTGCGCGCGGTGCCGGCGAGCCTGGCGTTATGGCTCGTCCAATCGACCATGCGGGAGATGCCGTCGAGAATGATGTGTTCGTCATCGACGAGCAGGACTGTATACATCGGGTGTTCCTCCTTTGCGGCTCAAGTTCCTTCTTCTCTTCGTTAGTTCAGGCCAGCGGATCAAGCCGTTTCCGGAGCAGCGTTCACGTCTGCTCGTGACGCCGATTCGCCGGGGAGCGTAATCATGATCCGCGTGCCGTGGCCGAGCTTGCTGTCGATCCGAAGTCCGTAGGCTTCACCGTACGCCAATTTAATGCGTTCATCGATGTTCAACAAGCCGATGCCCTTGCCGTTCGTCCGCAGCTTGCCTGTCTTCAGCTGATCGAGCGTATCGACCGCCATGCCCGGGCCGTCGTCTTCGACGACGATGACGAAACCTTCCGCCGATTCGCGAGCTCGGATCGTAATCGCGCATGTAGCGATCCCCGGCTCCAGCGCATACTGGATCGAATTCTCGAGAAGCGGCTGCAGCGTAAGCTTCGGGATTTCGCGGCTCATGTACTGCGGCGGGACATCCATGCGGAAGACCAGCCGTTCCTCGAAGCGTATCGCCTGGATCGTAACGTAGCTCTCCACGATTGCGAGCTCTTCGCGCAAAGGGATTATCCGCTCCTTGAGCTGGATGGAATGACGAAGCAGGAATCCGAGCGATTCGACCATCTGCGAGATCTGCGCTTGCCCGTTCAGCCTCGCCATCCAATTGATCGATTGCAGCGTGTTGTACAGAAAATGCGGATTGATATGTGCCTGCAGGGCTTTGAACTCGGTCTCCTTCAGCAGAAGCTGATTCGAATAGTTCTCGGTTATCAGCGTATTGATCCGTTCGACCATGATCCGGAACGTGCGATGCAGCAGTCCGATCTCGTCCATCGCAAGCGGATTCTTCTCGCTGGCCAGCAGGTTCGCTTCCGCGAAATTGCCTTTCTCGGCAAGCTTCATGCGTGACATGAGCTGTTCGATCGGTCTCGTCAGGCTGAGCGAGAAGCGGATGCCGAGCAAGATGACGCCGATGAAGATGACGATGAATACGGCCACGACCAGCTTCTTAATGAACACGATGCGCTCGAAGATCTGGTCATACAGCGTAATGTTGATATAGGTCCAACCGATTTCGCTCGATCGGCTGTACGAGATGAAGTTCGAGCGGCCGTCGATCTCATGGATGAAGTAGCCGGAGCGGCCGGCATCCATTGCTTCCGTAATGGAGGCTGTCGCGAGGCGCGGCTCCGTCGGATAGATCATCGTATTGCCGGCCATCATCATGAAATCGCCTCGTTCCTCCGCGAATTTGCGGACGATCGATTGGATATTGATCCGGACGACGATCGTGCCGAGATAATCGAGATCGAAGTTCGAATCGCGGAAGGACCGCATCTCCCTGGACAGTATTAACGCGGGATCACTGCGATCGGGGAATGACCACACCTCGTCGCCCTTCGCCGCTCCCGCCGCCAGAATGAGGCGAGCCCGCTTCATCGAGTCGATCGGCATCAGATTGCCGGCCGCATGCTCCATGCCTCTGGAGTCGATGATCGACAACGAAAGGATCGACGGTTCGCTGCCCGCGTAGCTGAACAGGCGATCCAGCACGTGTTGTCGGAGCACGAGCCGGTCATAGTCCGAATCACTAGTGCGGATTCCCTGCAGCATGCTCTGGATCTGCGTATCGGCAACGATCGTGTACGTCACGTTCTCGAGCCGTTTCAGCTCCGTCTCGATCGCGGAGGAGGAGAGATTGAGCACTTGCGCGGATTTCTGATAGAGCTGGCTGTCATAGAGGGAAAAAGCATACTGCTGCACGATAACCGTGAATGCGAACGTGATCATCACGATCAATGCGATGAGCAGCGACAGCTTGTGCTTGATTTTGAGGTGCTTGAAAGTGACGTAACAGCCTCTCACATGCATCTTCCTCCGGCCATAGTGGATTGTAGACGAATTATGGCATTGCAAGGTAAGCGCTGTCAACCGTCGGAAATTTAACCGAATGAACCGGAATTTTATATGTTCTCATTCAAGATAATGTTGGAGAATAGAAGATAGAGAGGAGGATGCAGGATGGCATTTTCGTGGAAAATCGATTTCGGCGGCGAGCGGAGGGCTGCGGCAGGTTATCGGAAGGTGACGGCAGAATCGCGCTATTACGAGGCGGAAGGGTGCGGCTTCTTGGAGGGCGGGGTCGTTACTTCAATCGATCGGGGCGAGCCCGGCGAGCTGAAGCAAGACGGTTGCATCCCGTTCGGCACAGCCTTCCGCGCAGATGTTGCGGCAGAGGCTGTGCAAGGCACCGCAGCGGCAGATGCGGCACGATATTATACGGTACATGTGTTGATCGGCGATGCGCACTACGAGACGGAGACCACGATTAAGGGAGCAGACGGTCAACTTCTGGTCAGCGGACTTCGGACGAATGCCGGGCATTTCGAACGCGTCTCGTTCACGGTTCCCGCGCGGGACGGCATGGTGACGCTCGCATTCTCGGGTCTCGCGCCGCGAATCAATGCGCTGGAGATCATCCCGAATGCGCAGGCATGTACGCTGTTCCTTGCTGGGGATTCGACGGTTGCGAATCAACCGGCAGACATCTATCCATTCGCGGGATGGGGACAGGCGCTCCCTGCACTGCTTCGAGCGGATGCCGTGGTGGAGAACCATGCCTTCTCCGGACGAAGCTCGCGAAGCTTCATCGACGAAGGCCGGCTGGATCGGATCTGGGCACAGATGAAGCCGCATGACTATCTGCTGATTCAGTTCGGGCACAACGATCAGAAGCGTGATGAAGCGCGCTACACGGCACCCGATTCCACCTATAAGGAGTATCTTCGACAGTATATCGAGGGGGCGCGTTCGCGGCAGGCGATACCGATTCTCGTCACATCGATGCATCGCCGCTTCTATGATGGGGAAGGGAAAATCGTCGATACGCTGGGCGAATATACCCAAGCCGTAATGGAACTGGCGGCAGAGGACGATGTGCCGTTGATCGATCTGGCCGAGAAGAGCCGCGCGCTGTACGAAGCATACGGCCCGGAGCGCTCCAAATCGCTGTTCATGTGGGGAGCGCCGGGCGAGTTCCTGCGGCACCCGAACGGGATCGAGGATAACACGCACTTCAATGAGAGAGGCGCGCTGCAGATCGCGAAGCTAGTCGCGCAGGGCTTGAAGGAGCTGGACCTGCAGCCGCTGAGATTGTATATGCGGTAGTGCGGCGGCATGTAAGTCAGACAAGGCATTGATTGGCGATAGCAGCACATTAGACGAGAGGCAAATCCGCAGTCGGCTGACTGTAGGGGATTGCCTCTTCTTGTTGCGGCCGATGGGAATGAAATGAAATAATCCATTCACGAAGGAACATTCTGTCCATGCCATCATCTGCAATCCTCCTATATAATGATATTGATAATCATTATCATACAGAAAGGCGGTAATCATGTCTTGACAATCGCTCGACGTATCGCGGAGGAAGCGATGCTGACTAGCTTCCTGAATTGTTACCTGCGCGAGACGGGAGAAGGACAATGGCAGTCAAGCGATCGCGTGGACGGGGCTGGTGCAGCGCCGCTTGGGCGTGAATCCGGGGAGCGGGAGCAGCTGCATGTCGCGCTGCCGTGCCTAGCAGTGGCGCTGCGTATCGACGCAGCCTATCGGTCGCCTACCGGCAGACATCGGTTCGTCCTGCCCGTCTATCTCGAATCCGAAGGCAAGGAAGCCGCGCCGATCGAGGCGTTGACGAGTATAGCGCTGATCTTGCAGTCCCTCTCGACGACTGCAATTGCGGACGATGCGCGCAAGGAAGGTCATGCGACTGCTGGCATCATGCAATCCGAATTGCTGGGGAGCATTACCCGGAGCTGCAGCGTGCTTGAGAGCTTCATCGGCGTAAGGCTGCAGCATGCCGATCGCTTAAGCGGCCGCGATTGCTCCTTCATCGAAGCGGAGCAGGCACTATTATTCGGGCATGCCTTTCATCCTTCGCCGAAGAGCAGGCTGGGCTTCCCCGAATGGCGGATGCATCGCTATTCGCCGGAGGTCGAGGGCAGCTTCAGGCTGCATTATTTTGCGATGCATCGGCGCATCGTTCAGGAGGGTTCCGCATGGCCGAACCGCGCGTCGGAGATCATGCGGCGCGAGCTTATGGACGGCATGCGCGAAGCAGGCGAGCCGGTCGCCAGCCCATATGCGGCAAGTCTGCTGCAAGCGTGCTTGCGTAGCGAAAATTACGTATTCGTGCCGGTCCATCCCGTGCAGGCCGACTGGTTGCTGCGCGAGCCAAGCGTGCAGCGATGGCTTATGAGCGGCGAGGCCATCTCGCTCGGCGAGATCGGCCGGGAATATAGCGCGACTTCCTCCATCCGTACCGTCTACCATCCTGATTCGCAATACATGTTCAAATTCTCGCTCCGCGTGAAGATCACGAATTCGCTGCGGATCAATAAACGCAAGGAATTGGACGGCGCGCTTGAGGCTAGCCGGCTCATGGCGCGAATTCAGTCGCGGCTGGATTCGGCTCATCCGCGCTTTCAAGTTATTGCGGACGCGGCCTGGATCGCGGCAGTAAGCAAAGCCGACGAAGAGGAGAGTGGCTTCGAGCTGATCGTGCGGGACAATCCGTTCCGAGGCTCGCTTGCGGAGCGAACGCTCGTCGTCGCGGCATTGACGCAGGAGCCGCTTCCCGGTCGTTCGCACATGCTGGCATCAATCGTCGCCGAACGCAGCGCGGAGGAGGGGCGAACCGCTGCGCAGATCAGCCTGGATTGGTTCCGCCGATATCTCGCGATTAGTCTGGAGCCGCTGTTATGGCTCTACGATGAATACGGCATCGCGCTGGAGGCGCATCAGCAGAATTGCGTCGTCCGGTTGGATGAGGAGGGGTATCCGGAACGATTGTACTATCGCGACAGCCAAGGCTACTACTATGCGGCATCTAGGCTCACCGAGCTTGCGAAGCTGCTGCCGGGAATCGAGTCCAGCGTGAACGCATTCGAGGACCGTATCGTGGAAGAACGATTCGGCTATTATCTCATCGTCAATCATCTTTTCGGCGTCATTCAAGCGTTCGGCGGCGCAGGCTATGCAGACGAGCGCGTGCTGCTGGCCGAATTGCGTGCGCTGCTGGAGTCGTGGGAGTCTCGGGCAGCATCCCCGCAGCTGGCTCGCTTCGTCCGAGAGCTGCTCACGAAGCCAGCCTGCCGGGTGAAGGCGAATCTGCTTACGCGGCTCTGCGATATCGATGAGCTCGAAAGCGAGCTGGAGCAGGCCGTCTATGCCTTCATGCCGAATCCGCTCTTGACGGAGCTGCCGCTCGCGGATTCGGTCCGCAAGGCGCGGGCGGTTACGCTGCACTGGCGGAGGGAGCGGGCTCATGGACGACCGTCCGGCGCATGACGATCAGTCAGGAGGGGAGAAGAGTTGGTAATTGGGGAACAGCAATCCGTTCGGATGGCGAACGGTTATGCGATGGCGCGAAGGAGGGTGTTCCGCCAGCTCGTTGAGGCCTTGATGTTCGAGGACGTGATCCGGCCAGAAGAGGCGGCAGGAACGGGAGAATGGATACACTACCGACTGCCTGCCGTCGGCTTGTCGGGCGAGCCCGTATCCTATCGGTTCCAGGGGAGGCGGAGATTTACGTTCGGCATCGTGCGGCTGAAGGAGGGCGAGCCTGTCATGCGAAGCTGCAGCGAAGGCGATACGGAAGCCGTCAGCCTCACGCTGATGGTGCAGGAGGTGCTGGCGGATGCGCAAGCAGGCGCTGCGGCTGCCTTAAGCTCGCATGCTGCAAGATTCGCGAATGAATTGGAAGAGACGTTGACGAAGGATGCGCTGGCCTGCTGCTGGCGTCTTGAGGCCGCGGCTGCCTCTGTCGCTCCTGTCGTGCCGGAGTTGCACGGCCAATCGTACGAGGAGCTGGAGTCGCTGTTCGCGGACGGACATCCGTATCATCCCTGCTACAAGTCGCGGATCGGCTTCACGTTGAATGACCATCTGGCATACGGGCCGGAATTCGATCCGGCGATTCCGGTGATGTGGGTCGCCGCGACGGCGGACGACGTGCTCTGCAGCGCGAGCGGAGCGGAATGGCGCGACGTGCTGACGGAACAATTGGGCGGACCGGCCGTGGAGCGGTTCGACGAGATGCTGCGGGAACAAGGGCTGCAGCCGGAGGAGTACCGGTACCTGCCCGTGCATCCATGGCAGTGGAGCAAGCATCTGGCGCAGCTGGCAGAACGACTCGGCGCGTTGAACGGCAGCCGTCGATTGGTGCTGCTCGGGAACGGACCGCAGCGGTATCGGCCGCAGCAGTCCATTCGTACCTTGTCCAATCGCAGCCGGCCCGGCAAGTCCGATCTGAAGCTGTCCCTTCATATCGCGAACACATCGGCCCTGCGAACCTTGCCGATCCATTCCGTGGCAGCCGCGCCTGCCGTATCCGAGTGGCTTCAAGCGTTGGTGGACTCGGATCCCTATCTGAAGGAAGAAGCGCGCGTGATCCTACTGCATGAATACGCAGGCGCAGCCTATGCGCCTGCGGGCGATGCCGCGGGCTGCATCTGGCGGGAGAGCGTGCGCGAGTACATGGAGGACGGCGAAGAGGCCGTACCGTTCCATGCGCTGTCGGCATGCGGTACAGACGGCGTGCCGTATATTGCGCCATGGCTCGCGAAGCACGGCGCGGAGCATTGGATGCGCTGCTTCATCCGGCAGGGCTGCCTGCCGGTCATTCATCTGCTTGCCGCACATGGCGTAGCCTTGGAATCCCATGCGCAGAATATGGTGCTCCTCCATCGCGGCGGCTTGCCTGCGCGAGTCGCGCTGAAGGATTTTCACGAAGGGGTGGAATACGTGGAACGGTTCCTGGCAGCGCCGGACCTGGTGCCGGATTTCGGACGCATTCATCCGGCATATGCCGCGGGCCGATTGGGCGATCATTTCGCCATGGAGCATCTGGCCAGCTTGAGGGAGATGCTCGTCGACGCGCTGCTGTTCATGAATGCCGGCTATCTTGCGATGATGGCCGAGGATAAGCTGGGGTTCCCGGAGAAGCGATTCTGGCAGATGTTCATCGAGGAACTGGAGAAGCATCGGGCGGCCTTCCCGCAGCTCCGCGGGCGCTTCGAGGAATTGGATCTCTACGCGCCTGAATGCAGCATCGAACCGCTCGCTTCGAAGCGGCTGTTCGAACCGGCGGCGCAAGCGCTAAGTGGAACAATCGGAGGCGAACGGCTACGCATGTCGCCTAATCCGCTCTACAGGGCATGGCGAATGCGCCATGGCCTCGAAATCGATGCGAATGGAGGCCCATTGTGATAACGGTCAATAACGAGACGGTTAGCCGCGAGCAACTGCTTGCGCTGCCGATGCCTGCCGACATGACGAAGCCGCTCCGAGGCACGGCGCACCATGGCTATGCCGTGTGCCTGAATGACCCGCTGCAGCTGGTCGCGTTCGCGGAGCAGCTGCGAGCACTGGGGCAGTCTGTCCTGCTGCTGCCCAGCGGCCTGCCGTTCGACGCCGCGCGCGAGCTTGCGATTGCGGCTGGCTGCCGAGGCATCGTGCACGGCAAAAGCGAGAACTATCACGCCCTTCCCGATGCCGCTTCTTCGGTCTCGGAGCAGCAGTATCCATCGCTCATGCAATTCAGCTCCGGGACGACAGGCAAGCCGAATCTGATCGCGCGGCCCTGGGAGGCGGTCGACGAGGAGATCGAGCACTACAATCATGCGCTGTCGCAAGGCGGCCTGGCACAATTGCAGCCGATCATTCTGGCCTCGGCTTCCCATTCGTTCGGACTCGTGTCGGGCGTTCTGTCGGCTTGGCAGAGGGGGCAGCATCCTGTCCTCTTCCAGGGACAGCTGCAGCCGAAGCAGATACTCGCGAGCATTCGTTCGCTGGAGCGCCATCTGCTCTACGCGGTTCCGACGATGCTCGGCGGCATGGCGGAACTGCTGGTTGCGGCGAAAGTGCGCATGCACGCTGTCATCACCTCAGGCGCGCCGATGTCCGCCGGTTCGTTCGAACGCTGCCGAGCGGTCGCAATCGGCATGCATCAGCAGTACGGCTGCACGGAAGCGGGCTGCATCAGCCTGGCTGTCGGAATGGAATCGCACGATGACCTGGGAATGCCGCTTCGGCATATTGCGGTAAAGAAGGCAAAGGCACAATCGCCTGCCGAGCTCATCGTTCGCGTAGGGGAGAAGCCGGCCATACGAACCGGGGATTCCGGGTATATTGCCGCAAGCGGGCGACTGCGGTTCGCGGCAAGAATAAACGATCTGATTAACGTGTCCGGGCTTAAGGTTAGCCCGTTGGAGGTTGAGGAAGTTATCGGCAGCATGCCGGGCGTGATTGAGGCGGTCGTCTATAAGGACGTTCATCCGCTGGGCGGCGACCGCGTGAGCGCGCAAGTGCGCGCCTCGCAGCCCGTAACGGAGGAACAGGTCAAGGCGTGGTGCATGAATCAGCTTCCGCCGTACAAGGTGCCGACAGCGGTTCGCATGGTGGATGCCATCCCGCGCACATGGACAGGCAAAATCAGCCGCAGGCTGGCCGCACAAGGAGGAGCACAAGAATGAGCGTGAATCGCATGGCATTGCTGCATGGCCTGGAGCATCTGATGACGAATAAATTCAAGCTGAACATCGGACCATTGGAGGAGAAAATGCGGCTGAGCGAGGATCTGCGGATCGACTCGGTAATGATCGTCCAATTGATCGTCTATCTGGAGGTTGAATTGCGGCTCGAGGTGCCTGACAGCATGATCGATCCGCGTACGTTCGACACCGTCGGAAGCTTGCTGGATTTCATGCAGGAGCTGCAGCCCTTGCCGCAGTTGCGGACGGCAGCAGGCATGTCCTCCGGGGAGGTATCGCGAGCATGACGAGGCAGGAAGAGGTCAGCATCAAGGTGCATTGCATCGTAAGCTGCCTGTGCGAGGTCATCAGGCTGCATAGCACGATCGACTATAGACCGTACTATATCGGACTATGGGATGCGCCGTTCGACGTGACGGAGCAAGGATGCATCACCTACTACCAGCATGACCTGGATCATCGCGCGATGTACGCGGGCTTCGAGCTGTTGTTCGGGGCACCGGTAATCGAATGGTATGAGAAGACGCGCACGTCCGGTGAAAATCTAGCCACGCTGCTGGAGCTGGTCGAGACTTGTCCGCCGAATCGCCGCATTATGGTGCAGATCGACCTATCGCTCTTGCCGGAGCGGGAGAATAAGTTCCATCAGAAGCCATTCCCGCATTTTCTGATGGTCGAGCGGACGGGAACGAGCGGGGAATGGTACGTGCGGGATCCGGATTTTCGCTGGGAAGGGACGGCATCAAGCGCGAGCATCATCGAAGCGTTCCTCGGCAATGCGTTCGGCGGCGGATTCTATGTCGATGCCGAGCGGCTGCGAGAGCCGACGCCTGCCGCGGTCGATCGCTTCTTCAACAATGTCTGCACGCCGGTTAACGAGCTGACCCTCACGGTGCAAGAGCGGATCGGCATGCTGTGCCTGGGTACGGACGGTCATGCGCTGAGCATGCTGGATGGTGTTGCCAAGCAGCTGCCGGTGCTCGCCATACGGAAGTACAGCTACGAGCATGCGCTGATGTACTTCATTGAACAATCGGAGACGCAGACGGCCGACTTCGAGCACTACGCGGAGCTGGTCGAGCAGATCGTGAAGGGCTTCAACAATGTCCGCTACCAGTCGGTCAAAATGGCGATGACGGGCAGCACGGCGCTCCTATCGTCCATCATGGCGAGACTGGACGAGATGAACCGTACGGAAACGATGGTGAAGCATGAGCTGTACCGTCTGTACCGTTTATGGCGCCGCCGGCGCATTGACAGCTTGGCAGAGGAGGCCGTCCGATGAAATTCTCGCTGTGCTCGATCTCGTTCCGGCATCAGCTGGCAGCTTACGAGGAGCTTGTGCGATTCGCCCTCGATACCCGATTGGACGGGATCGAGCTGTGGGGGGCGCACGCGGATTCGCTCTACGAGGCGGAGCGGACGCAGCTTGAGGCTGCCCGACGAGGAAGCGCGATGCGCGGCCATGTGCCCGTCACGATGATCAGCGACTATCTGGACATCTCGAGCGAAGAGGCATTCGCTGGAGCCATGGAGAAGCTGGATCGACTCATACGGCTCGCGGATTGGTTCGGAACCCGTCACATTCGAACGTTCGCGGGCAGCACGGCCAGCCAGGCGCTCCCCCAGGCCGAACGAGCCTCATACGTCGAGCGGCTTCGGACGCTGTGCATGCGCTGCGAGGCGCGTGGGAAGCAGCTGCTCGTCGAGACGCATCCCAACACCTTGGCGGATACGCTGCACTCGACGCTGGCGCTGCTCGCGGAGGTGGGCTCCGACCGGCTGAAGCTTAATTTTGACGCGCTGCATGTGTGGGAATTCGGCGAGGATCTGATCTATTGCCTGCATGTACTGGAGCCCTGGATCGAGCATTGCCACTTGAAGAACATGCTGTCCCCGAGTGACGCATCCGTATTCGAGCCCGGTAACGTCTACGCGTCGACTGGCAGCCGCAAGGGGATGGCGGCGCTGCATGCCGGAATTATCGATTATGCCGCCTTCCTCGAGCATGCCTCGCGATTGGATTGCTATGCTTCGATCGAGTGGTTCGGCCCCCAGCCCTTCCAGATGCTGCGCCGGGAAGCCGAGTGGCTGCTCGCTACACGAATCGTCGGGAATTATTGAAGTAACGCAGCAGATCGCGAATCATATGCTGTCTTCCGTAGGGACCCCATGGGTCCCATTCTTTGTTGTTGGGGTGGTAGACCTGGCCTTCCCGGACCGCGCGAAGCTCGCGCCACAGCGGATGCTTGCGCATGCTGCGAACCTGCTCCGGATCGCTCCAGATGAGCAGGATGCGCGCAGGATTCCAGGCAACAAGCTGCTCGATCCCCCCGGTCACGTACAGCTCGTGCCGCAGATGCTCGTCGGGATCGAAGCCGAGCCCGGCATAGAACAGCTTAGACAGCGCATGTCCCTCGCGTCCGTAGATGCGGCATTCGCCGGGCAGCAGGCGCACGATGGCCCATGTTCCTTGCCGGGAATAGCTTCGCAGCTCGTCGCGGGCGGC
>JAEZCJ010000211.1 GCA_023433615.1 Bacillota bacterium
TTCGGAAGCTTGCGTGAGGGAATCGGAGGGCTCGGCTTTGGATCTGGAAATATTCAGCGTGTTCAGCATCATCGGAACGATTGCGTTCGCGGTCAGCGGCGCGATCGTCGCGATGGAGGAGGAATACGATATTCTGGGCGTACTCGTGCTCGGCCTCGTCACCGCGTTCGGCGGAGGCGTCATTCGCAATCTGTTGATCGGGGTACCCGTGACGACGCTCTGGACGCAAGGGCTGCTGCTTAAGACGGCGATAATCGCGATCGCGATCGTATTCATTCTGCCGGCGACATGGATTCGCCATTGGCGCCGCAGCGAAGCGTTCTTCGACGCGATCGGCCTGTCCGCGTTCGCGATTCAAGGCGCGTTGTACGCTACGCAGCAGAATCATACGCTTGCGGCGGTTATGGTTGCCGCAGTCATGACCGGGATCGGGGGCGGCATGATCCGCGACGTGCTGGCCGGGCGCAAGCCGCTCGTGCTGCGCGACGAAATCTACGCGGTATGGGCGATGGCGGCCGGTGCCGTCATCGGGTTGGGGTGGACCCATCGAACGGGCGAGCTGCTGGTATTATTCGGCATCGTCATTATTTGCCGCATGCTCTCGGTACACTACAAATGGCGCCTGCCGCGCCGCTCGCTGCGCTATGCGTTATCCGAGTCGGTTCATGCGCCGCAGTACCAAGCAATCGTGGAGCCGAAAGAATTGGAACGTTATGATTCGAAGGGAGATGTCTAACCATGGTACGCATCTTGTTCGTATGCCTGGGCAATATTTGCCGCTCGCCGATGGCGGAGGCGATGCTGCGGCATCTGGCGGAACGCGAGGGGATGAGCGGCAAGCTGAGTATCGATTCGGCAGGCACAGGCGATTGGCATATCGGCAAGCCGCCGCATGGAGGGACGCGCGGCGTATTGGACAGAGGCGGGATCTCGTACGCGGGCATGAAGGCAAGGCAATTCGACGGCGGCGATTTTGCGGCGTTCGACTATATTGTCTGCATGGATGCGCAAAACGAGCGCGACGTGAAGGCGATCCGGGCGCGATCGGCTGGCGGGGATGCCAAGGTGCTGCGGTTCATGGACCTTGTCGCGGACGCGAAGTCGACGGACGTGCCGGACCCCTACTATACGGGAAATTTCGACGAGGTTTATGAACTGGTGCAGGCGGGCTGTGCGGAACTGCTGCTACGTGTGCAGGCAGAGACGGTTTAAAGGTGGAATAGCACGAGGCCATTCGATAGCAGCTCTGGCCGTCCATGCGGACGGTCAGGGCTTTTTGTGTCGAATGGGACGAGGGTGCCTCAGCTTACTTCTGACCACTATCCCTTCCGCTCAGAGGTGGTGAGCAAGTGCGGGCAGACCTGCTTCGGAGCAGAGGTGTCGGCCTTGCTAACAAGCGGCTCGATGGGGGCGAACGGATGAAGAAAAGTGCAGCGTGGCACATGCGTTGGAAATGTTCCCGCTCATTCGTGCGAATTCGATTGAACAATCGTATTCATTGGAAATCCTCCCGCTAAACTAGCCGCCATAGGCTACTAGAGGTACAGCGTGAATAATTAGAGGGAGAATATTCCTTTAATGAGTTCGGTCCGGCGCTGCTCGCGTAATTAAACGGTAGCATTTCCCGCTAAAGCTTGCAGGGTCGAACGAAAACGCACGCTTTCGTTACCCGGCGAACCATTGAAGCGCCTCGGGGAGATCACGCTGCCAATAGCCCCACAAGTGCTCCCCATCGCGCTCTATATAAGTGAGGCGAGCGCCCCGCGCTTCGAGCAGCGCTTTCGCCTCCCGATTGAGCGCCACGAAGTCGAATACGCCGCGGTCCGTCGCGAAGGCCGTCTCCTGTAGTCCGATCGTCATGTACAGCGACAATCGGGACAAGTCGGCATCGCCAGACCGGATGCCGTCCAACGACGCCGGATAGAACGCGCCCGACAACGTCAAGATGTTGGGGAACCTTTCCGGGTAACGGAGGGCGATATGCAGCGATGCGGTTCCGCCCAGCGAGTCGCCTGCCAGCAGGATGTCAGCCGGCTCGCGGCGCACCGGGTACCGCGCTTCGACGAACGGCACCATCTCCTCCGCGAAGAAACGCACATAGTCGTCGTGCAGATCGCCGTCGGGGGCGTACTCGCGCGTGCGGATGCTTTTGTCGACGTCGACGCCAACGATGATGATCGGTTCTAATTCGCCCTCCGCGATCAGGTGGGCAGCCTGCGTCGCGATCCGGCCGAAATTGAACATGTCCTCGCCATCCTGCGTATACACGACCGGGTAGCTGATGATTTCGTTATAGCCTGGCGGCAAAAAGATGCGAAGCGGGCGCTGTCCCTTCGGCAAAATGCGGCTAGGTACGGTTTCCTTCATGACGACGCGCTTGACGGGCAGGCTGCTCAACGGCGTTCACGACTCCCTTCATACTGCATGGTTTATGTTCAACTTGGGAAAATAATAGGGGTTGCGCAGAAAGTTTTCTCGTGAAGCAGAAGCATCGCGAGAGGCTTGCAGATCCAGCAAATCCGTGAGTATTGAGAAATTGTGTATCAATCTGTATTACATGATTATCAGATCTGTTATATAAACATTCGGTCGAAATTAATCGTGAAAAGCGTTGATATAGCATGACGCTTATTATATTTAGCTTTGACCGATGTCGTTAAACAGGTTTATAATAATTCTATAACAGAGCACTGTATTATTCAAATATGTGGATGGGGTGAACGTTCAATGAGCAAGCTGCCATATGAGGTTCAGACGGAACCGGTTACGCCGCTTTCCGTTCTATCGCCGGAAGGGGAAATCGTCGCGCCGGATCTGATGCCGAAGCTGACCGACGAACAACTAAGAGAGATTATGTACCGCATGGTATTCACGCGTACATGGGACGAGCGTGCGGTTAACCTGGGACGCCAAGGACGTCTGGGCTTCTATGCGCCGGTATCTGGCCAAGAAGCATCGATGGTGGGCAGCGAATATGCCCTGAACAAGGATGATTTCATCTGCCCGGGCTATCGCGACATGCCGCAGCTCGTATGGCATGGCCTGCCGTTGTACCAAGCTTTCTTATATTCCCGCGGCCATCAGCACGGCGGACAGATCCCGGAGGACGTGCACGTGCTGATGCCGCAGATCATTATCGGCGCGCAGATCCTGCACGCGACGGGCGTGGCAATGGCATTCAAGAAGAAAGGCGAGAAGCGCGTCGCCATTACGTATACGGGTGACGGCGGTTCGTCCGAGGGCGATTTCTACGAGGGACTGAACTTCGCAGGCGTATTCAAGCTGCCGGCGATCTATGTCGTGCAGAACAACGGTTATGCAATCACGACGCCTTTTGCGAAGCAGACGGCAGCGCTGTCCGTTGCGCATAAAGCTGTCGCAGCAGGCATCAAGGGCGTTCAAGTCGACGGCATGGACGTACTTGCTGTAATCAAAGCCGTTCAAGACGCGGCAGAGCGCGGACGCAGCGGCGAAGGCGCAACGCTGATCGAAATGCTCACTTACCGATTCCGTCCGCACTCGATGGCGGATGACGCGTCGAAATACCGCACGAAGGAAGAAGAGGCGGAATGGAACCAGAAGGATCCGCTCGTTCGGTTCGGCAAGTACCTCGAGAAGAAAGGCCTCTGGTCCGAAGAGGAAACCGCGCGCGTGAAGGAAGAAGCGAAAGCGACGGTTAACGAGCATATCAAGAAGGCGGAAGCAACCGAGAAAATGACGGTTGCGGGCCTCATCGATTCCATGTTCGAAACGACGCCGAAGCACCTCGAAGAACAAAAGGCCGATTTTCAATAAACGGGGGAGGAACCAGCGATCATGGCTCAGATGAATATGAAAGAAGCGATCCGCGACGCGATGCGCGTGGAATTGAAACGAGATCCGAACGTACTCGTCTTCGGCGAGGACGTGGGCAAGGTAGGCGGCGTATTCCGGGCAACGGAAGGGCTGCAAGGGGAATTCGGGGAAGAGCGCGTATTCGATACGCCGCTTGCGGAGTCTGCGATCGGCGGCTTGGCAGTCGGCATGGGGATCCAAGGCTTCCGTCCGGTAGCCGAGATCCAATTCGTCGGCTTCATCTATGAAGCGCTTGACCAAATGTTCGTGCAGGCTGCACGCATGCGCTACCGTTCGGGCGGACGCTACAACGCGCCGATCGTATTCCGCACGCCGTTCGGCGGCGGGGTTAAGGCAGCCGAGCTGCATACCGATTCGCTCGAAGGCCTGGCATTGCAGACGCCGGGCATCAAGGTCATCGTGCCTTCCAATCCTTACGATGCCAAGGGCTTGCTCGTATCGGCGATCCGCGACAACGATCCCGTGTTCTTCATGGAGCACTTGAACCTGTACCATGCCTTCCGTCAGGAGGTGCCGGAAGAGGCTTATACGGTCGAGATCGGCAAGGCGAACGTTGTCCGCGAGGGCAGCGACGTGACGATTATCGCTTACGGACTCATGGTCCACACCGCGCAGAAGGCTGCCGAAGAGCTCGAGAAGCAAGGCGTTAAGGCAGAGGTTATCGATCTGCGCACGCTCATGCCGCTCGACATCGAGACGATCGTCGCTTCCATTAAGAAGACGAATCGCGCAATCGTCGTGCAGGAGGCGCAGAAGACTTCGGGCGCCGCTGCCGAAATCATCGCGCAAATCAACGAGCATGCCATTCTTCACCTGGAAGCGCCCGTGCTTCGCGTTGCCGGTCCGGATACGGTGTATCCGTTCGCGCAAATCGAGGATGCATGGCTTCCGAGCACGGCTCGGATCATCTCGGCCGTGAACAAAGTCAGGGAGTTTTAAGAGAGGGAGGTTATCCAGGTGGCAAAATTCGAATACCGCTTTCCGGAGCTCGGCGAAGGGCTGCATGAAGGCGAGATCATCAAGGTCAACATCAAGGCCGGCGATACGGTCACGGACGAAGATATCATTATGGAAGTACAGAACGACAAGGCCATCGTCGAAGTGCCTTGTCCGGTGAACGGCAAAGTGCTCGAGGTACTCGTGAAGGACGGCCAAGTCTGCCACGTCGGCGAAGTGGTCGCGCTGATCGACGCCGAAGGCGAGGTGCCTGAGCAAGCAGGAGGCAATGACGCGCCTGCGGCAGCAGCGGCAGCACCTGCAGCGCCGGCAGCAGCACCTGCAGCCGCGCAGCCGCAATCGGTATCGGCGAACGAACAGCCGAAGCCGCAATCGTCGCAGCCGGTTCCCGGCGGCGCGGTGCTCGCAACGCCGAGCGTGCGCAAATACGCGCGCGAGAAGGGCGTCGATCTGACGCAAGTTGCGGGTACGGGCAAGAATGGCCGCATCACGCGCGGAGACGTTGACGGCTTTACGGGCGCGCCTGCAGCCGCGCCTGCTGCGACTGGAGCAGCAGAAGCAGTCGGCGCACCGGCTGGCGAAGCGAAAGCGGCGGCTCCGGCAGCAGCAGCCGGAACGGGCGGACTCGAAGAGCGCGTGCCGTTCAAGGGTATTCGCAAGGCGATCTCGAACGCGATGGTCAAGTCGGTCTACACGGCGCCTCACGTGACGCATATGGACGAGGTCGACGTCACGAAGCTCGTCGAGTTCAGGACAAAGACGAAGCCGCTCGCAGAGAAGAAGGGCGTCAAGCTGACGTACCTGCCGTTCATCGTCAAGGCGCTCGTCTCTGCGCTGCGCGATTTCCCGATCATGAATTCCATGCTGGATGAGGAAGCGCAAGAGATCGTCTACAAGAAGTACTATCATGTCGGGATCGCGACGGATACGGATAACGGCTTGATCGTACCGGTCATCCAAGACGCAGACCGCAAGAACATCTGGATGATTGCCGAAGCGATCAAGGATCTCGCATCCCGCGGCCGCGAGGGCAAGCTGTCCGCGAGCGAAATGCGCGGCAGCACGATGTCGATCACGAACATCGGCTCGGCCGGCGGCATGTTCTTCACGCCGGTTATCAACTTCCCTGAAGCGGCCATTCTCGGTACGGGCCGCATCACGGAGAAGCCGGTCGTACGCGACGGTGAAATCGTCGTCGCGCCGGTCATGGCACTGTCGCTCAGCTACGATCACCGTCTGATCGACGGCGCGACCGCGCAACATTTCTTGAACAAAATCAAGCAGCTTCTGGCCGATCCGGAACTGCTCATTCTGGAGGGATAACCGATGGTCGTAGGAGACGCTTCACTCGATATCGATACATTGGTCATCGGTGCCGGACCTGGCGGCTATGCAGCTGCCATCCGCGCCGCACAGCTCGGCCAATCCGTGCTGTGCGTGGACCGTCAATACCTCGGCGGCGTCTGCTTGAACGTTGGCTGCATTCCGTCCAAGGCGCTGATTAATGCCGCTCATCAATTCGAATCGGTGCAGCATGCTTCCGCCTTCGGCATCGAGGCGGCTGAGCCGAAGGTCAACTGGCCGAAAGTGCAGGACTTCAAGAACGGCGTCGTGAGCAAGATGACGGGCGGCGTCGGTACGCTGCTCAAAGGCAATAAAGTAGAGTTCTTCAGCGGCGAAGTGATGTTCATCAACGAGAACGAAGCACGCGTCTTCAACGAGCAGGAATCGCCGCGCTACCGCTTCAAGAACTGCATCATCGCGACGGGTTCCCGCCCGATCGAGCTCAAGGCGTTCCCGTTCGGCGGCCGCATCCTGTCTTCGACAGAAGCGCTGTCGCTGCCAGAGCTGCCGAAAAGCATGATCGTGATCGGCGGCGGCTACATCGGCGTCGAGCTCGGTCAAATGTATTCGAAATTCGGCACGAAGGTGACGATTATCGAAGGCGCGGATTCGATTCTGCCCGGCTTCGATACGGACATGTCCCGTCTCGTCGCGAAGAAGCTGAAGGAGAAGGACGTCGAGACGTTCACCGGCGCGCAGGCGAAGTCTGCCGAGCAGACGGAGAAGGACGTCACCGTGACGTTCACGGTCGGCGGCGAAGAGAAGTCCGTGACGGCGGACTATCTGCTCGTGACGGTCGGCCGCCGCCCGAACACGGACGGCGAGCTCGGCCTGGACCTGATCGGCCTGAAGATGACGGAGCGCGGCTATGTCGAGGTCGACGATCAATGCCGTACCAGCATCCCGCATATTTACGCGATCGGCGACATCGTAGCCGGAGCGGCACTGGCGCATAAGGCGACTTATGAAGCGAAGGTTGCGGCAGAAGCGATCGCCGGCATGCCGAGCAAGGTCGATTACAAATGCATTCCGGCCGTCTGTTTCTCCGATCCGGAGTGCGCAAGCGTAGGCTATAACGAAGCCGAAGCGAAGGAGAAGGGGCATAAGGCGAAGGTTGCCCGCTTCCCGTTCGGCATCAACGGACGCGCGGTATCGCTCGGCGCGACCGACGGTTTCGTGAAGATCGTATACGACACGGAGACGGGCATCGTGCTCGGCGCACAGATTGCGGGGCATGAAGCCTCGAACCTGATCGCGGAGCTGGGCCTTGCGATCGAGATGGACGCGACGCTCGAGGATCTGAGCTTGACGATTCACGCGCATCCGACGCTTGGCGAAATCGTGATGGAAGCGGCGGAAGTCGGCTTGGGCCACCCGATCCATACGATTGTACGCTAGTTCAACGACAGGCAATGCATACCAAGAGGTCGGCCGCAGTCAGCGGC
>JAEZCJ010000078.1 GCA_023433615.1 Bacillota bacterium
ACTACCTGAAGGGCAAGCCGGTAGCCGGCTATGCCTGCCGCAAGAAGGGCGTCATGGTCTACCTGATGGCGCCCGACATTGTGGCCAAGCACGCAGTTCGTCTTGGGGGCAGTCTGGACGGCAAGGGCTGCATCTGCGTGAAGCGCGGCAGCAAGCCGGCGCCGCCGGACGTCTACGAGACGATCGACGAGATTCTGACAGAGATAAGGCTAGAGCATACCTGTGGCGGGTAAAAATAGATCGAATAGAGCTGCTCCTAGCGGATGCGCGATAAGCGTGCCGAGGGAGCAGCTTTTTAATGTGTGCAAGGTCGCTCTGTTCCGTTAGCCGATACATTGGCTCGAAATCAGCGGAATAGCGTCCGCGAGTTCCGCTACAGTGTCATCCCCCTCTTGCACGCGCGTTCAGCCATTGTCATAATGGGAAGGGATGGACATACCCGTGAGAGGCGGTTGATTAAGATGAAATACAGACAACTAGGCAATACCGATATGAAGGTCAGCGAGATCAGCTTCGGCACATGGGCGATCGGCGGCTCATGGGGCTCGACGAGCGACGCGGCTTCGTTGGAGGCGCTGGCACGCGCAATCGATGCAGGGGTGAACTTCTTCGATACGGCGGACGTATACGGAGACGGACATGCGGAGGAGCTGCTTCGCACGGCAACGAAGGGCCGCGAGGACGAGATCTACGTGGCGACGAAGTTCTGCCGCTCGGCGAACATTCACGACCCAGCCGTTTATTCCTACGAATCGGTCCGGGCATTCTGCGAGGCGAGCTTGAAGCGGCTCGGACGGGAGCGGATCGACCTGTACCAGGTCCACTGCCCGCCTACGGACATTATCCGAAGCGGTGAAGTGTTCGGCGTACTGGATCGGCTGCGCGAGGAAGGCAAGATCCGCGAGTACGGCGTCAGCGTAGAATCGGTTGAAGAAGGGCTAATGAGTCTGCAATATCCGAATGTGAAGGCGCTGCAGGTCATCTTCAACTTGTTCCGGCAGAAGCCGGCGGAAGAGCTGTTCCCGAAGGCGCACGCGCAGGGCGTAGGCATTCTCGTACGCCTGCCGCTCGCAAGCGGGCTGCTCACCGGCAAGTTCACGGAGCAGTCCACGTTCGAGGCAGACGACCATCGGAACTTCAATCGCAACGGCGAGAGCTTCAACGTAGGCGAGACGTTCGCGGGCCTTCCGTTCGAGAAGGGCGTCGCGCTCAGCCGCGAGCTGGGCTGGATCGGCGAAGGCCGCACGAACATGGCCAGCGCAGCGCTGCGCTGGATTCTCGACAATCCGCATATCACTTGCGTCATCCCGGGCTTCAAGAACATCCCGCAGGTCGAGGCGAACCTGCTGGCTGCCGATGTCCCGTCCTTCACGGCCGGCGAGCAGGACAAGCTCCGTCAGTTCTACGAAGGCGAAGTGCAGGGCCATATCCGCGGACCTTACTAAGCGCTAGGCTGCCGCAATCGTCGAAGACCCCGTACAGTGCCGATCTGTACGGGGTCTTCGTGGTGTTACAAGGTAGATTATGATGGCGAGTCCGCTGCGGTGACAATCTCGTCGGAGATCGTCTCGACCGCGGTCGCCCCTGCCAGATTCGGGTCGGTCGTCTCGGTCGTTCCCGAGACCTCTGTGCCGGTTTCGTCTTCCTTTACAGCCTGAGCATCCGCGTCAACTTCAATCGCCGTCTCCGCCGAATGCTCCGCCTCGGTCGGCTTGTCGGCCTCGATAGGCGGCTCAGCGCCCTCGACGGCGGCGTCTTCCGGCTTGTCGGGCAGCTGCTTGATATAGCTGTCTGACCAGTGCAGCAGCTGCAGCGCGCTCTCGTATTCATCTTCCGTCACGGCGCCGGCATCGTCCGGCTCGCCTGACAGCGGATAGAGCGTGCCGTCCGCATAGCCTTCGCCCGGCATGAACAGCGACCGTCCGGTCACAAGCGAGCCCGAAGGCAGATAATAACGCTGCGGCAGCAGGTTATAATCGTTATTCAACAGATCCTGACCGTAGTGGATCTGATTCGTGAGCGGCATGCCCAGCAGATTGGCGACGGTCGGCAGAATATCGACCTGGCCGCCGATCTGATTGAACGTTGCCGGGTAGGTCGTCTGGGAGACGATGACCAGCGGCACGTTAATCATATCCGTGTAGCCGTATTCGCGGCCGTAGATCTCGGCCATCAGTTCTTGTTCCTTCTTATCCAGCGAGTAGATCGGCAATCCGAGATGGTCGCCGTAGAGGACGATCAGGCTGTCCTCCCATACGCCGCTCTCCTTCAACTGCTCGATGAATTGGCCCAGCGCATAATCCGCGTAATTCTGGGAACGGATATAGTCACCGACCATCGTATCCTGATAACGCTCGGGGAGCGTCATCCGATCCTTCTCCGACGGGATCGTGAACGGATGGTGCGCCGTCATCGAGATTACTTGCGCATAATACGGCGCTTGCCTCTCGTTCAGGCGGGCGAGCTCCGCCGCGGTCTTGCGGTAGAGCACTTCGTCGGAGGCGCCGAAGAAGATCGAGTCCTCGGTACCGAAGAACTTATCGTCGTAGTAACGGTCCCAGCCCAGCGACGAGTACAGCTCGGCACGGTTCCAGAATTCCACGACGTTCGTATGGAACGTCGCCGCGTAATAGCCATGCTCCTTCACCAGCCGCGGCAGGCTTGGCAGTTCCTTGTCCACATAGCGCATCGTGGCTGCCCCGTCCGGCGGGATGTAGAAGGAAGTGTTCACGACGAACTCGGCATCCGACGTATTGCCTTGCCCGACTTGCTGGTAGAAGTTCGGGAAGTAGAAGTTCTTCCTCGCCAGCTCGTTAATGGTCGGCGTAATCTCCTGCCCGTCGATCGTAAGATCGATCAGGAAGTTCTGGAACGATTCCATCTGGATGACAATCAGGTTCTTGCCCTTGGCTGTCCCGGCATAGCGGGCTTCGAAGGGGGAATCGACCCTCTTGAGTTCATCGATTGCCGCTTGCGTAATCGAGGCCTTATCGACCGGTTCCACTTCATCATCGGCTAGTATGGTGTAGGCTTCGTAATTCAAGATGCCCATTTCCGCCGCTTTTACCCGTTCGTTCATGCTGGCGCGGTTAGGCAGGATGTTCAGCAGGCACACGATGAGCGAGATGGTGAACACCGTCATCATCACGCCGCGGCGCTCATTCTTCATGTTGAGCGTATGCCAGAACGATACTTTGCGCGGCTCGCCCTTCGAGCGGCCCGTGAAGCTGCCCCAGTCCTTGCGGTTGCGGAACAGCAGGTAAGCGACGATCAGAATGTCGGTGAAGATGAATAAGAAATACGGATCTAGCAGCGAGAAGACGCTGTTCTTCACGGCCGTGACCTGGTTCACTTGCTCGAGAGCCTTGTACGTGACGATGACGCCATAATATTTGTAGTACATAATGACGGCAAAAAAGATTCCGGTCAGCAGCAGATTCACGATCAGATACATCAGCATCTTGCGCTTGGTAGCGAACCACTCGATCATGCAGAAGACGATCCAGATGAACGGGATTTCGGCGACGAGCGGCGACCAGACCGGCGTGTCTTCGAATATGACCAGCCAAGCGAGATAACTCTTGAGAATCATGATAATCGAGAAGAATATGAACGGCCTGGAGCCGAACAGCTGATACAGCCGGCCCATGAATGCAGATTTCAAGGATTGCACCTTCCTTTCTTTCCCGCGGGCAAGCGCCAAGGCGCTTAGTGACAAGAGAAACAGGCCGATTGCGGCGATGCCGAACCTGCCCGGACGACTGGAAATTTATGATAGATAGAAAGTCAGTAATCGTATCTTAATAGATTCCATTATGATACGCAAGGGGCGTATTGTCAAAAGGGTTCTGTTACCTTGGGAATGCCGGCGATCGTTTGTCAGCCGGAAGCCATTCTACAGTATATGCACCAGAGTTCCGCCTGAGACCGAGGCTTATCCGATCCCGCCTAACGTGCTATACTGGGTAAGCCTTAAGGCCGCGGTTCGTAACCATCCCGCGTTATCAAAACTAAGGGAGAGAGAATTAGAATGTGGATGACCAGCAATTTAGCTTGGGGCGTACTGTTCGTGCTCGTTAACTTCACGCTGTTCCTGACCTGTTATCGGCTGTTCGGCAGGGTCGGGCTGTATGCGTGGGTGGGCTTCGCGACGGTAGTCGCCAACATTCAGGTCGTGAAGACGATCGAGCTCGAGCTGCTCGGCTTCGGCGTCGTCATGACGCTCGGCAATACGATTTATGCTTCGCTCTACATGGCGACGGATCTCATGAACGAGCGTTACGGCTCGGGCGAGGCCAAGCGCGCGGTATGGTTCGGGTTCTTCTCGCTGATCGCCTCGACGATTATCATGCAGATGGTGCTCGTGTTCGAGCCGCATGAATCGGATTTTGCCCAAGAATCGCTGCAGACGATATTCGGCCTCTTGCCGCGGATCGCGCTCGGCAGCCTGTGCGCATACTTCGTCAGCCAATTCCTGGACGTCCGGTTATTCAGCAAGCTGAAGGCGAGGTTTGGTTCCCGCAATCAGTTCTGGATTCGGATCAACGGCAGCACGATCGTCAGTCAATTCGTCGATTCGCTCGTCTTCTGCGCAATCGCGTTCTGGGGGGAATTCCCGAACGATGTATGGCTGCAGATCCTGCTGACCACTTATCTGCTCAAGTTCGTTATCTCGATTGCCTCTACGCCGGTGCTCTATCTGGCACGCAGCTTCACTTTCAAGGAAGAAACTTAAAGTTACCATAAAGAACCAATGCGTCCACTTGATAGCAATCGGCCCTGAATCTATAATTCTAGTATTGAGCTGCAGCATACTAATTATAGATTGGGGTCGATTCGTTCATTATGAAGAAGAAGTGGCTAGTCCTGATTGTCAGCGCATTGCTGGTCGTGCTTGCATTCCCGCTCGGAGCCTCCGCTGCGGAGACGGCGAAGCCGATCACGGTACGGCTCGGCGAGGAAGAACTGAAGTTCGACGTGAATCCGGTCAGCGTCAATGGCACGACGTATGTCGAGTTCCGGACGCTATTCACCGCGCTGGGGTTCGCGGTCGATTACGACGCGCAGAAGAAGACGATCACCGGATCGGCCGAAGGACATGTCATTCAGATGACGATCGGCTCCGATCAGTCCTACATTAACGGCGAGCCGGCCGCGATTAAGGCGCAGCCGCTGACGCAGGGCGGGCGGACGCTCGTGCCGCTGCGCTTCATCGGCGAAGCGACGGGCCTGCAGGTCGATTGGGACTCGAAGGAACGCGCCGTCTATATCTATTCGAAGGGTCCGAGCGACGAAGAAGTGCAGGATATCCTGTTCCTGCTTGAGGAGCAGGCACTCTACGAGAGCGAGGGCGACCTGGACGGGATGATGTCGACGATCGATCCGTCTTCCCCGTTCTACGAATCCTCTAAGGAGACTCTGGGCCAATTGTTCGCGGAAGTGCGGACGGCCACTACGTATGAACTGCTGGATATCGAGCAGTACGCAGGCGACAGCGCGGTTATCCTCGTCGCTCAGGAGTCGAAGCGCGTCAGCGGCGGCTTCTACCTGGACAATACGGCGACAGTCCGCATGTCGATCACGAAGGACGTCTCCGATGGTCTATGGTATTCCTATAGCGTCGAATTGGTAGAGCACGCCTATAACGATCTCAACGCGGGCACGAAGATGCAAGTGGAAGTGCCTGCCGAGGAGAAGGCGAAGATCGAGGCGTTGGCCGCCGCGCAGATCAAGGCTTTCAATGATGAAGACATTACCGCTTATATGAAGACGCTCAGCCTCTCCAGTCCGCTGATGATCCCGGCCGTCCAGTCGGCGACGAAGGATTTATTCGAACAATACGATATTGAGGCTTCGATCCATAGCATGACCATCGTATCCTATGGAGAGAACGAAGCGCAGATTTATGTTATACAGGATAACAAGGGAGCGGAAGGATCCGACTACCCGAATAACCGCGGGTATGCCTTGCATACCTTGAAGCGTGCCGAGTCGGGCGAATGGCTGTTCACCGAACAATCGGCCTACTACGGCGCTGAAGAGATTTAGAGGGATGCATGACGACCCTGCTTGCGAAGCTTTCGCGGGCAGGGTCATTTATTTTGGGCGCGAGCGTGAACGATTGCCTGGGGATAGACGTCATACGGATACATAAGCTAACGGTAGCGAGGGAGGCAGCGGCATGGCGCGGGAGACGATGATAGAGGCGCGGCAGGTGGGCAAGCAATTCGACGGCAAGACGATACTGGAGGATGTGACATTCCGGGTTCCGAAGGGCAAGGTGGTCGGCCTGCTCGGACCGAACGGCTCGGGCAAGACGACGATCGTGCGGCTTCTGAACGGCGTGATTACGGCAGAGCGGGGCGAGATGACGGTAGGCGGCATGGACCCGCGAACGGAAGGCAATGCGATCCGGCAGATGAGCGGCGTCGTGACGGAAGGCGCAGGGCTGTACCCCGACATGTCGGCAGCGGAAAATCTCTCGTTCTTCGCGGACCTGTACGGCGTGAAGCGGGCGAAAGCGCGGGTGGACGAGCTGCTCGAGCAATTCCAGCTGACGGCCGTGCGCGATCGGCGCGTCGGTTCCTACAGCACCGGCATGAAGCGCCGCGCTGCATTGGCGAAGGCGCTGCTGCATGCGCCGGAGCTGCTATTCCTGGACGAGCCGACCAACGGCCTCGATCCGGACGGAATCCGCGATGTGATCGGATTCCTGCAGGAGCTGAATCGGACGCAGGGCACGACGATTCTGCTCTGCTCGCATGTGCTGCATCAGCTCGAGAATATTTGCGGCGAGTACCTGTTCCTCGATAAGGGGCGTCTTATCGAGCAGGGGACGCGCGAGGATCTGGAGCAGCGATACCGCGGAACCGTGCAGCTGCGCGTCGAGACAGGATTGCCGATCGCGGCAGGCACAGGCATCTATGCGGGCTATCCGGTCGAGCAGGTTGCCAACGGCGTGCTGCAGTTCACGCTCCCATCGAAGGATGCGATCACCGGGCTCTTGCAGACGATCGCGGGCGAAAGCTGGATCCACTCGGCTGAACGGGTCAACCGCGATTTGGAATCGCTGTACTTCGAAGTGAGGGGGAAGCTGTTATGAATCGCAACATGATCTGGACGATCGCGAAGAAGGATATGCGCGCGGTGTTCCGCAGCGGCAAGGTGTGGATCGGGCTGGTGCTGCTGCCTCTCATAATGGGCGTTGTCATCCCGGGGGTTGCCGTGGCTGTACTGCGGTTCTCCTCGCTTGGCTCGGCTGATATCCAGGAGCTGCTTGGCCTGCTGGATGCGATACCGGCGCTGCAGGATTCGAACTTGTATCCGACGGACAACCATAAGCTGGTCTACTTGTTCGTGAACTACTTGCTGGGGCCGCTGTTCCTCCTCATCCCGGTCACCAATGCGATGATGATCGCGGTGAACAGCTTCGTGGGCGAGAAAGAGCGGCGCACGCTGGAGAGCCTGCTGCTCGCGCCGATCGAGGTCAGAGACCTGTTCGCGGGCAAGCTGTTGGCTTCCTTCATCCCATCCTTCGCCGCAACCGTAGTTAGCTTCGTGCTCTGCGGCATCGTGGTCGACAGTCTGGCGTACGGGTTATTCGGCGGGTTGATTTTCCCGACGTGGACGTGGGTGGTCATGCTGCTATGGGTCACGCCGGCGTTCACGCTGCTCGCGATTCTGTTCAGCGTCTTCGTCTCCGCGCGGTCCAAGGGCTTCCAGGAAGCGCAGCAAGTGGCCGGCGTCGTCGTGCTGCCGATCGTGGGACTCATGATCAGTCAAGCGACGGGCCTGCTGATTCTGAGCGCGCCTGTACTGCTGATCATCGGCGCTGTGCTGCTGCTCGTCGATCTCGTGCTGCTGCGGTTCATCGCAGGGATGAACCGGCGCGACGTGCTGTTCGAGCGGCAGGTGCACTAGCAACGCTGTAAACCTGGCGTGCGGAGCCTGCTGGGGCGAGATGCAACAGGGGGAGCGGCTAGCTGAACGAGTGCGGAAAACCGCATTCGTTCGGACTCATCCGAACCGATCCCGCCTGTACGAGTGCGAAAGCCGCATTCGTTCGGCTCAACCGTACCGATCCCGCAGAACGAGTGCGAAAAACCGCATTCGTTCGGCTCAACCGTACCTATCCCGCAGAACGAGTGCCAAAAACCGCATTCGTTCTGCACAGCCGAGCCGATCCCGCCTGTACGAGTGCGAAAGCCGCATTCGTTCGGCTCAACTGTACCGATCCCGCAGAACGAGTGCGAAAAACCGCATTCGTTCTGCACAGCCGAGCCGATCCCGCAGAACG
>JAEZCJ010000100.1 GCA_023433615.1 Bacillota bacterium
GGCGAAGGATAAGGTGATCGAGCTGGGCAGAAGGCTGAGCTACTATAGCGGCCAGCCGATCCGGCTGCATCTGGTTCCGTTCACCGATATACAGACATCGATTGCCGGCGCGCGAGCAGACCAGCTGATCATCACCCTCATGCGCAGATCGATGCTGCGCATTGCCGAACGAATCGCGGACAAACAAGGCGCGCTCGCGATCGTGACCGGTGACAGCTTAGGCCAGGTCGCCAGCCAGACGCTGGGCAGCATGCACGTGATCGGGCGGGATACCAAGCTGCCGCTCTTGCGGCCGCTTATCATGATGGATAAGCAGGAAGTGATCGATCAAGCTGTCGTCATCGGAACGTTCGAAACGTCGATTTTACCTTATGAGGACTGCTGTACGCTGTTCGTCCCCAAGTCCCCAAGCACGAATCCGAATCTGCGGGTCACCGAGACGGTCGAGGCTTCGATTGCCGGCCTGCGGCGCATGGAGGACGTCGCCGTAGAGGAGACCGAAACCCTGCTGCTATGGCATGCCGACCGGTCAGCCGGCGATGCCGGTACAGACGACTGGTTCTGAAACGTAAAAAAGCAGGAATCCCTTAATGGGATTCGCTGCTTTTTTCGTGCAGGCCGGCTTTCCTGGCCCGGGATGCGTTCGTCCAGATGCCTGCGGCGATAATGAGAATGATCATCGCGATCATGAACGACCAACTCAGTACGCCGTTCTCCTTGAAGATCGATTCGAGCTTGGGCTCATGGGTAACCATCTTGGCCGCGGTGTAGGCGAGCACGCCGGAACCGATATATACGATCCACGGAAATCGGTTGATGAGCTTAATGAAGAGCGTACTCCCCCAGACGACGATCGGAACGCTGATGAGCAGTCCGATGATGACCAGCCCGGTGTGTCCCTCGGCCGCGCCCGCAACCGCGATGACATTGTCCAGGCCCATCGCGGCGTCCGCGATGATGATCGTCCGCACCGATTGCCAGAGCGTATTGCCTGCCTTGATATCATGTCCGCCTTCTTCCTGCACGAGCAGCTTATAGGCGATCCATAGCAGCAAGATGCCGCCCGCGAGCAGCAGCCAGGGAATCTCGAGCAGGTAGACGACCAGGATGGTCGCTAAGATCCGGATCGCGACTGCGCCGGCAGTCCCCCATAGCACGGCAGCCTTCTGCTGCTGCTTCGGCAGGTTGCGTGCCGCAAGCCCGATCACGATCGCGTTGTCGCCGGCTAACACGAGGTCGATGAAGATAATCGTGAGCAAGGCGGTCCAGAATTCTACTGAAAAAATATCCACGCTTGTCCCTCCTTTCCCGTCCGAGCTGCAAACATCTATTCCATACGTAAACCAAGACGCAGCGGATTCAGAATGATCCGTGAATCTTATCCTCATCTATTAAAGCATAACCAAGCCCTCTTGGACATACATTTGTCTAACGAAGGGGGCATGTACCTTGGATAGTGTGCTGACGTTTCTAGAAATTATGCTGATTAACGTCTTGTTAAGCGGGGATAACGCGATCGTGATCGCCATGGCCAGCCAGCAGCTGCCCCAGCATCAACGGAAGCGCGCGATCTGGTGGGGAACGTCTGCGGCGATCGCGCTGCGATGCCTGTTGACGATGGCGGCGGTTACGCTGCTCGGAATCCCGTACCTGCAGGCGATCGGGGCGGTCTTGCTCTACAGCATAGCCGTTAAGCTGCTGCTCGACTCCGCCGGCGGCGTGGGAGAACATCGCGTCCGGAAGTCGTCCACGCTGTACGCCGCGATTCAGACGATCGTCATGGCGGATTTTGTCATGAGCTTAGATAACGTGCTCGCGATCGCGGCCGTCGCGGAAGGCGACTTCGTAATGATTCTGCTAGGCATCATGCTGAGCATTCCGCTCATTATCTGGGGCAGCCACGCCGTTAGCGCGCTGCTGCGCCGAATGCCGCATCTGACTTACGTCGGCGCAGCGCTACTCGGCTACGCGGCCGGAAAGATGCTGGTCCATGACCCCGGCATGGACAGGCTGCTGTTCCAAGGCGCGCCGACGCTGGCCGAAGCGATCCCCGTCCTATCCGTCCCGCTGGTCATCGTACTCTTCCTTCTCCTCCGGAGAGCTTAGAACCTTCCAAATGAAGGGCCGGTTGTCAGCGCCGAGAAGGTTGGACGATGGTAGAAAATGAGGAGCGGAGCGTAGGCAGACCTACGTGAGTACCGGGATTTTCGCCAGCGTTCAAGATTCGACGTCGAGTACGCATCGAAGATTCTTCATCGCGATCACAAGCGGCACTGGTTTTTTGGGCTGAATTCCATTACACTATAGAAATAATCATGTCGGTATTCGTCTAATCTCCGCGACATAGACGAGGCCGGCATCGTGATGTAAGCCGGCGGGCTCATGTGGGCGACTCGGGGTTCGCGGGCGGCGTAAATGGGGGAGAGAACCATGTCCAAAAACCAATACTCCGTCGGCATCCTGATTTTGGCGGCCGGCGTCGTTATTTTGCTAGGAAAGCTGGGGGTATTCAACTTCATCGGCAGCTTGTTCTGGCCGCTCGTTATCCTCGTCCCAGGCATCCTGCTGCATGTGCTGTTCTTCGGTCGCATGCTGCCTTCCATCGTGCTGATTCCGGCCGGGGTCTTGTCCACGTACGGCGTGTTGTTCCTGATCTGCAACCTGGCAGGCTGGGGCGCGATGCAATATTTATGGCCGGTGTTCATTCTAGGCGCTGCGATCGGCCTCTACGAGTACTATCTGTTCGATCATTCGCGTCCGAAGAACGCGCAGGTCGCAGGGATGATTCTCGGCACCATCTCGATCGGCCTGCTCGTCATGATGCTGATCTGGACATGGGGCATCTACTTGATCGCGATCGCGCTCATCTGCATCGGGGCATGGATGGCCTTCGGCAGACGTTACCGCTGGTAAACCACCTGCTATGCGCGCAAGCCGCGCCGGGGCAGGGAGACTATACTGGATTTACAAACAATCTATAAGAGAAGGGAATTACATTTTTCATGCAAGCAAGGAACAACATTCGCAACATCGCGATCATCGCACACGTTGACCACGGCAAGACAACGCTCGTGGACAAACTGCTCCAACAGTCCGGCACGTTCCGGGAGCACGAACAAGTACAGGAACGCGCCATGGACTCCAACGATATCGAGCGCGAGCGCGGTATTACGATCCTGGCGAAGAACACGGCAATTACCTACAAGGAATACCTCATCAACATCGTGGATACGCCGGGCCATGCCGACTTCGGCGGCGAGGTAGAGCGGATCATGAAGATGGTCGACGGCGTGCTGCTGGTCGTCGATGCCTTCGAAGGCTGCATGCCCCAGACCAAGTTCGTCCTCCGCAAAGCACTCGAGAGCAGCCTGACTCCGATCGTTGTCGTGAATAAAATTGACCGTCCGAATGCGCGCCCGTCCGAAGTTGTCGACGAGGTGCTTGATTTGTTCATCGAGCTCGGCGCCAATGACGAGCAATTGGACTTCCCGGTCGTCTATGCATCGGCGCTTATGGGAACATCGAGCTTGGACGCGGAGCAACAAGACGAGAACATGCAGGCGCTGTACGAGACGATCGTCAGCCATATCCCGTCGCCGACGGAGAAGATGGACGAGCCGCTGCAATTCCTCGTCACGCTGATGGACTATAACGAATATCTCGGCCGCATCGCGATCGGCCGCGTCAACCGCGGCATCATCAAGCAAGGGCAGCCCGTTGCCGTCATGACGCGCGAGGGCGGACAGAAGCAAGCCCGCATCGAGAAGCTGTTCGGCTTCCAAGGCTTGAAGCGCGTTGAGATTGCCGAAGCAGGCGCAGGCGATATCGTCGCGATTGCAGGCATCAAGGAAATCAATATCGGCGAGACGATTGCCGATCCCGCTAACCCGGAGGCGCTGCCGGTACTGAAGATCGACGAGCCGACGCTGCAAATGACATTCCTGGTCAACAACAGCCCGTTCGCGGGTCGCGAAGGCAAATGGGTGACCTCCCGCAAGCTGCGCGAGCGCTTGATGAAGGAGCTGGAGACCGATGTCGCGCTGCGCGTCGACGAGACCGACAGCCCGGATGCATTCGTCGTATCCGGCCGCGGCGAGCTGCATCTCGGCATTCTGATCGAGAACATGCGCCGCGAAGGGTTCGAGTTGCAGGTGTCGAAGCCCGAGGTTATCGTGAAGGAAGAGAACGGCGTCAAGGTCGAGCCGTATGAGCGTCTCTTGATCGACGTGCCTGAGGAGAGCATGGGCGCGGTCATGGAGAGCTTGGGTACGCGCAAGGCCGAGATGGTCAACATGATCAATAACGGTACGGGCCAAGTCCGTCTGGAATTCATCATTCCGGCGCGCGGCTTGATCGGTTACCGCACCAATTTCCTGACCCTGACGCGCGGTTACGGCGTCATGAATAACGCGTTCGACCATTTCGGGCCGCTGGCAGGCGCGGGCGTCGGCGGACGCCATCAAGGCGTGCTCGTGGCAAGCGAGAACGGCACGACGACATTCTACGGCATGCTGTCCGTCGAGGACCGCGGCATTCTGTTCCTCGAGCCGGGCACGGAGATCTACGAGGGTATGGTCGTAGGCGAGCATAATCGCGACAACGACATCATCGTGAACTTGTGCAAGGAGAAGGCGCTGACGAACGTGCGCTCCGCAACCAAGGAAGATACGGTCAAGATGAAGACGCCGGTTATTTTCTCGCTCGAAGCCGCATTGGAATACTTGAACGACGATGAATATTGCGAAATTACGCCGAAGTCGATTCGACTCCGCAAAAAAATACTGAACAAGAGCGAGCGCGAACGTGCGGAGAAGCACCGCAAAACAGCGCAAGCCGGCGTATAATTCAACAGGGAGGTTACGAACGTTGCAGAACTGGCTCAGCGAGCATATGCTCGTATCGTATTTCCTGATCCTAGGCTTCACGATCTACATCTTCAATAAAGTGTTCCGCGCGCAGCAGCGGCTGCCGATCCTGAAGGAGATTCTCGTCTACCTCTTGATCGCGTTCGGCAGCTTCATCCTGACCATTCTGCAAGTCGACAAGCTGCCGATCATTCAATGCATGGCCGTCGCGGTCGCGATGATGCTCATGCTGCGCGGACGCCAGCTGTACGACAAGTGGAAAGGCGGTTCATCCGCGCAGTCCGGCGAACAGAAGGAGGGGTAGGCATGCGGTTCGACGATGCCTTATTCAACTGGCTGCAGATTCAGATCGTAGCCGATGCCCGGCCCGATGACAATGCGGCAGCGGAGACTCGCGACTTCTTCCTGCAGATGCTGACGGAGGATCACGGCGTGACGAGCATTGCGATCGAGACGACGGACGATACGATGATCCATGTGCGTTACGAGCGGGAAGGACGGGTCAAGAAGCAGTTCTATCCGCGCGAAGCGGGGGAGCAGCTCTTGACCGATATTGCATCCAATCCGAAATATAACGAATAGGTGAGAGCATGAGCTCAGATACGCAAATGTCCCGATCTGCCGCGCGTAAGAAGACACCGAAGCCGAAGCGCGGTTTCCGATGGGGCAGGTTCTTTTTCCTAATCTTCTTCCTCATACTGCTGGCTGCAGCCTTGTTCTTGGGGTATCTCTTCCTAGAGACGAAGAATGCGATCCATGACATCAGCACGGACAACGACAACGGGCAGATAACCATCGTGCCGAAGACGGAGTCGGTGAAGGTGAAGCCGTTCGCGATGCTATTGCTAGGCGTTGACACACGCGAGAAGTCGGGCGGCATGAATACGGACGTGATGATGGTTGCCGCGTTCAATCCCAATTCGAAGTCCGCGGTGCTCGTGTCGATCCCGCGCGATACGCGAATCGAACTGGACGGTTATCGGACCCGCAAGGCGAACAGCTACTATGCCAGATTCTTGGGCGCCGCGCGAGAGGACGGACTCGAAGGGATCGCTGCCGAGACCAAGGCACGCAACGACATGAAGGAGCTCCTGGGTCAATATTTCGATGTTCCTGTCCAATATACGACTATCGTGAATTTCCAGGGTTTTCGCGACGTCGTCGATGCCCTCGGCGGTGTCGAAGTGAATGTCGACATGGATATGCGGTATATCGACAATGCCGACGGAACGAATATCGATTTGACGGCAGGTTTCCAGAAGCTTGACGGCGACCAGACGCTGGATTTTGTCCGCTACCGCAAGTCGAACGCAGGTACAGGCGAGTCCAGCGACTTCGAACGGAATACGCGGCAGAGCGAGGTGCTTGGCGCGTTGACGGATCGGATGAAGTCACTCGGCGGCGTGCCGAAGCTCGGCAAGGTGATCGAAGCCGTCGGCAACAACATGGAGATGGACATGCCGGCGAAGGAAATCGAGAACATGATGATGACCTACTTCGGGATCGATCGAAGCGGCATCCAGTTCATCCCGCTGGAAGGGACCTGGCGCAGCCCGTACGTCTATCTGGACGAAGCGAAGCTGACCGAGGCGAAAGCAGCGCTGAAGGCGAAGCTGACCGAGTAATGAGCGCGTGCAGGCTGGTGAGGAGTCGGGTGGTGCATCAGAATCGGCTATGCTATAATGGGGATGTAAAGCTCGACTCAACGTTCTCAAGGAGGTCATGCGGATGACCGAACCGATCACGACACTATCCGATGCTCTATTCCGGCAGCTGCAGGACGAGACGTTCGTTGTCCTGCACACGATCGATGCCGAGAGCGGCTCGCCGACCTCGAATGCGATCTCATGGGTGTATGCGGTCGACAACGGCCGGCTGCGCTTTGCGATCGACGGCCGATCCCGGCTCGTCGCCAACTTAACGGCGAATGCGGAAGCGACCGTGACGATCTTCGCGGAAGGCTCCGTCCACGCCGTCTATGGTCAAGCTGCGCTTGTCACCGATGCGTTGGAGGAAGTACCGTTCAAGCTCGTATGCTTCGACATCGCGATTCGAGCCGTACGCGATGCCATGTTCTATGGTGCCCGCTTGTCCGTAGTACCGGAGTATGAGAAAACGTACGACAAACGCGCCGCCGCCAAGCTGGACGGCCAAGTGTTTGCGGCAATGAAGAAAGCCTAGTGATGCGATCACTAGGCTTTTTGCGTTATTTGGACTTGTTATGCATGCCCGGCTGCAGCTTCGTTCCTTGGTTCTGAACATCAGAATCTTGTTCAAGCTCGGTATCCCGCGGCATCTGCGGCACGATGCGTCCGATAATGTCGGCAAGCTCTTCCGCAAAGCCCGCCACCGGTCTGCCTTTGTCGATGTCGGAGCGAATCTCGGCGATCCGTGCGGCTAGATCCATATCGGCCGTTACGAAGGCATCGGCGCCGTAAGGGTCTTTACGGAACGCTTCAGCCACCGAATATTTGATCGTGCCGACTCTTGAACGTTCGAGATTCTCTTCGACATCGATGCCTACAATCGCTGTATTGCCCAGCACGACGCATCGTGCAGACCGTACGCCGGGAATGCCGGCAGCAAGCTTCTCCAGACGCGCTTCCACCTGGTCGGGATTGCGGATTTCCTTTTTCTCCGCACGCTGCTGTTTAGCGGTTATGCCCTGATTATTCTGGGGAGAGGGTGATGTATCGTTACGATTGGCGTTGCTGGCGCATCCTGCGAGCAGCAGCGCTGCCAATGCCCATACGATCCATTTCGACATGTGCGCTCATCCTTTCATCCATCATTATGAAAGTCGGCCTTAGTATACCCGTACCGCGCTCTTGCTATGTACGCATCCAACCGAATATTCCGACGCCGGGAGGTTTCCACGATGAAAAAAATATTCGTGCTCGACACCAACGTGCTGCTCCACGACCCGCAGGCTATCTTCGCGTTCCAGGATAACGAGGTCATTATTCCCGCCGTGGTGTTGGAAGAGATCGATTCCAAGAAACGACTAGCCGACGAGCTCGGCCGGAATGCGAGACAGATCTCGCGCTTGATGGACGGCATGAGGGATAGGGGGCATCTGCATGAGGGCATCCCCCTGGATGGCGGCGGATTGCTCAAGGTAGAGCTGAACCATCGGAGTTTCTTGCGCGTACAGGAGCTGTTCGTCGAGATGACGAACGACAATCGCATTCTCGCCGTAGCGCTGAATTATCACTTGGAGGAGCAGGAGAAGGAAGAGCCCAAACGGGTCGTGCTGGTCAGTAAGGATGTGCTGGTGCGGGTCAAAGCGGACGTGTTCGGCCTGCCTGCGCAGGATTACCTATCCGATCGGACGGTGGCGGAGAACGACATCTATACGGGCTATATGAACTTGCATGTCCATCCTTCCGTCATCGACGAATTCTATACGTACCGGTTCCTCAGCGTCAAGTCGCTGCCGGTGAGCGTGAGGCTGCAGCCGAATGAGTTCGTCATTCTGCGCGACGAGATGGGAACGTCCAAATCCGCCTTGCTCAAGGTGAGCATGGACGGCAATAAGCTCGAACCGCTCTTCATCAGCAATGATCCGGTATGGGGCATCACGGCGCGCAATGCGCAGCAGCGCATGGCATTGGAGCTGCTGTTAAGCGACGATATTCCGCTCGTTACGCTGACCGGCAAGGCAGGCACCGGCAAGACGCTGCTGGCGCTTGCGGCAGCGCTGCTCAAGGTGGAAGACGAGCATAAGTATAAGAAGCTTCTGATTGCGAGACCGGTCGTGCCGATGGGCAAGGATATCGGATACTTGCCCGGCGAGAAAGATGAGAAGCTGCGCCCTTGGATGCAGCCGATCTACGATAACCTGGAATATTTATTCGATACGAAGAAGTCGGGCGATATCGATAAAATCCTGATGGGACTCGGAAGCATCCAGGTGGAGGCGCTGACCTACATTCGCGGGCGGTCGATACCGGGGCAATTCATCATCATCGACGAAGCCCAGAACTTATCCAAGCATGAAGTGAAGACGATCGTGTCGCGGGTAGGCGAGGGAAGCAAGATCGTATTGCTGGGCGATCCGGAGCAGATCGACCATCCGTATCTCGACTCGGTAAGCAACGGGTTGACGTATATCGTGGAGCGGTTCAAGGGGGAGAGCCTCAGCGGCCATGTTACGCTGGAGAAAGGAGAACGCTCCAAACTAGCCCAACTAGCCGCCGACCTGTTGTAGTCCAGTTGTGATCGCGAAGTAGTGCTTCGTAGCGGATTCGACGTCGAATCTTGAACGCTGGCGAAAATTCCGGTGCTCATGTAGCTATGACTACACTGCGCTCCTCATTTTCTACCATCGTCCAACCTTCTCGGCGCTGACAACTGGACATGGGAACGCGATTTGGATTAACCGCGAACAGTCAAGATTGAAACGCGATAGGCTTATCGCTTGCAGTTGTCAACAACTGCGCAGCGATAAGCCTTTGCTATGCCCTCGGAGAGGTCGAGGAGTTGGCGGTCGATAGCGAAGACGGGGCGGCCGCCCGTTGACGGGCGTAGGATTGCTAGGGCATGTTCTTCGAGCTGTTCTTCGGCTTGGGAAGGTTCTGAATCGGGCTTGTCCGGCTCGAAGGAGACGAGCGCTCCGAGGGCGCGGTCAAGGAACAAGGCGCGGGAGCGCGTCTCGATGCCATAGTCGCTCCAGAGCCTTGTAGGCGTCCAACCGTCTTCGATCTGGCCCAGGTGCAGCCATTCGCCGTCTTCATAAGTGACGCCGTAATGATCAAGGACGGCCGTCACTGCGGCACGTCCCTCCGGCTTGACGAATAGCATGGTGCGATCCCGGTCGACCAGTGCCTCGGTATCGGCCAGCTTCTTAATGATCTGCGCGTAGTAGCCGGGCTGCATGCCTTCCTTCATCGTGATAGCAAGCGCAATGACGGTATGGAACATAGTTGAATGAACTCCCTTCGATACATGGATAGGTTAACGCTTCGATAGCTCGACGCGAAGCTTGACGATCAATTCGCCGTCCTCGATCTTCACCGAGGTCGCGCGGACGAACGGAACGAGCATCTGCGGATAGAAGTTGAGATCGAATTCCTTCTCCAATGCGCGCCGCGTCGTATCCGGCAGCTCCAGGCCGTTGAATTTCAATACCTCGGTGCGGAAACGGATCGCATGCTTCGGTTCATCCTCGATCGAGTAGCGGCCCGTGACATCGACTTCCACGCCTTCCCTGCGCCCGTGCGCAATGATGAATCCGTCTTCGAACCGGAACTCGAATTGCTGAAACAACGGATCCTGCTCGCGCAGAAAGTCGTTCAGCTCTTGCGCAGGCAGGCGAAGCGTATAGTTGAAGCCGTCGATCTCGAGCAATTGCTTGTTGTCGCTCAGCCATGCGGGCAGCTCGGTCATCGCCTCGCCCAGCGCACGGAAATAGCGTTTCACTTCAACCAGGCCTGTATTCTGCCAATAGAGCAGCAGCTCCTCGATCAACAGCCGGAGTCTTGCCTCGTCTCCGCTGCTCGCCAGGGCGCCGTCTACTTCGGCCTGCAGCTTAACGATCCGTTCCCGCTGCGTCAGCAGGCTGCGTTCGATCTCGGCGAGCCGCTGCTCGTCCTTAATCAGCGAGTTCTGCTGCTTGACGAGCGACTGCTGTTGCTTCCTGTAATTGTCCAAGGTATGCTTGTCATGCGAGACGATCACGTCAAAATAATCGAGCATCGCGAGCAAGTCCCGCACGCTGTCGAACGAGACGAGCGCGCCGAGGAGCAGATCGCGCTCGCCGGTATAATAAGCCCGCAGTACACGGCCGGCCTGTTCGCGATGCCGGTCGACATCCCGCGAAGCGGCTTCGATGAGCCGGCCGGCCTCGCCGATCTGATCGGCCATGGCCTCGCGCTGCGCGGCGATTCGACCGATCTCCTTATCGATCTCCGTAATCGATAGGCTCTTCTCCAGTAGGAGGCGAAGCTCTTCCTCTTCGCTAGCGGCGATGCCGGTCTCGGCGATCATGACAGACGGCGGCGCAAGCCACATGAGCAAGGCTGCGATGCAGATAACGGATAACCATGCGCGCGGCGGCATGCGGGCACCTCCTCAGCCGATAGGCAAGAACTAGGAACAATGTATGCAAGCATCAGTCCTATTATAATCGCAAGCGGGATGATTTGTCCTTTTACTTCATAGACGGAGGCACGGCATGGAAAAGAACAATGCGGCATGGATGCTGCGCATACGCGAGATCATCGCTTCGGAAGGACGCAAGGGAGAGCTGGCAGCCCGGGACCGGGAGAGCCGTCCGATCGTCGGAATCCCTTTTGACCGCTATATGGCTATCTGTCTGTATGACGAGGCGTACGGTTATTACAAGAGCGGTCGGACGCGTGTCGGCAAGGACGGCGATTTCTATACGAGCGCCTCGATCGGGTCTGTGCTTGGCGACGTCTTGGCAGATGACCTGATGCTGAGCGAAGCGCTGCCGAACGAACAAGCGGCGATGTACGAATGGGGAGCCGGCACGGGCCGGCTTGGCTTGCAGCTGCTGGCCAGGTGGCGGAGCCGCGTGCCGGAGCATGCGGCAAGCATCCGCTATCGGATGGTCGATGGGCATCCTGAGCATCGGCGAACGGCCGAGGCGGCTGCGCGCGAAGCAGGCTACGGCTCGCCGGCCGTGCAATGCCTGTCCCCCGAAGAGGCAGAGGAACGACTGCGCGAGGATGCGCGGCCTGCGGTCGTGCTGGCCAACGAATTGCTCGACGCCTTTCCCGTGCGCAGGCTGACTCGCCGCGGCGGATCGTTATGGGAGATCGGAACCGCCTACGATGATGAGTCGGGAATGCTATGTGACTGTTACCTTCCGCTTAGCGAGGAAGACGAGCGCAGCGCGAGCCGCGAAGAGATCGGCCTGAAGCTGCGGGAAGGTCAAGAGGGCGAGTGGCGATCAGCCGCGCTCGGATGGCTGCGGCAGACCTGCAGGCTGCTTCCCGGCGGGAGAATCATTCTGATCGATTACGGAGATGAAGCGCAGGAATTGTTCGCCGGCCATCGGATGAAGGGCACGCTGCTCTGCTATCACAAGCATCAGGCGCATGATAATCCCTACTTGCATCCCGGCGAGCAGGACATGACTGCGCACGTGAATTTCTCCGCCATTCGCGCGGCTGCCGCGGAAGAAGGCTGGGAGACGGCCTATTACGGCACGCAGAAGCGCTATCTCGTCGATCATGGGGTGCTGGAGCTGCTGCAGGCGCATAACGACCCGAATCCGTTCAGCGAAGCGGCCAAGCGCAATCGCGCGATCCGCCAGCTGCTGCTGAGCGACGGCATGAGCGAGCTGTTCAAGGTGCTCGTGCTCAGCAAGCCGCAGGCTTGAGCCCTGCGGGCTAGATACGAAAAACAGCCGCGCTGCCTCAGCGCGGCTGTTCGTATTCGCGTACGATGCGTGTTCTTAGAATGGAAGCCCCATCTCGAAAACCGTCCAATAGGTGAACCCCAAAAACGAAAGGATCATATATCCCCAGAACATAAGTATGTAGGTGCGTTCGGAGAAGTTTAAGTATCCCAA
>JAEZCJ010000127.1 GCA_023433615.1 Bacillota bacterium
GCGCGCCTCGTATGTGTCAATTAGTGCAAATGATTAAAGAAATAATCCATTACGGGCCGAGTCGGATTAATGTTAGCATAATTTATTATAACCGAGGGCTTGGGTTACGGCCCGCAATCGGCGAATGAGAAGCATCGGAGTACGGGAGAGGGAAAGGGGAAACGAACGATGTCGACACCAACGGGATTCATGGAATTCGAACGCCAGATTCCAGCCGACCGCGATCCGCTGGAGCGGATCAAGGATTGGGAGGAATTTCATAAGCATATGTCCGAGGAGCAGCTGCGCACGCAGGGCGCGCGCTGCATGGATTGCGGTACGCCTTACTGCCACACCGGCATCGAGATGGCCGGCGGAGCATCGGGCTGCCCGGTTAACAACCTGATCCCGGAGTGGAACAACCTCATCTATCGCGGCTTGTGGCGCGAAGCGCTTGACCGTCTGCATAAGACGAACAATTTTCCGGAGTTCACGGGCCGCGTCTGTCCGGCACCGTGCGAGGGCTCCTGCACGGTCGGCCTGATCGGCGATTCGGTCACGATCAAGACGATCGAGCAAGCCATTATCGACAAGGGCTTCGAGGAAGGCTGGGTCGTTCCGCAGCCGCCGAAGGTACGGACAGGCAAACGGATCGCCGTTGTGGGTTCCGGTCCCGCAGGGCTGGCAGCAGCCGCTCAGCTGAACAAGGCAGGCCATACGGTAACGGTCTTCGAACGCGCCGACCGGATCGGCGGGCTGCTCATGTACGGCATCCCGACGATGAAGCTGGATAAGGCCGTTGTCCAGCGCCGCGTCGACCTGCTGGCGGCAGAAGGCGTGGACTTCAAGCCGAACACCGAGATCGGCAAGGACATCGAAGCGCAGCAGCTCGTTGCGGATTATGACGCCGTCGTCCTCTGCGGCGGCGCCACGAAGGCGCGGGAGGTCGCGATCGAAGGACGCGAGCTGAAGGGCATCATGCCAGCGATGGACTATCTGAACGGCACGATCAAGAGCTACCTGGACAGCGGCCTGAATGACGGGCAGTACACGGATGCCAAGGGACTCGACGTCATCGTCATCGGCGGCGGCGATACCGGTTCGGACTGCGTCGCGACGGCGCTGCGCCATGGCTGCAAGTCGATCACGCAGTTCGGTACGGTCGGCAAGGCGCCGCTCGAGCGGGATCCGATCAATAACCCGTGGCCGCAATTCCCGAACGTCTATACGCTCGATTACGCGCATGAGGAAGCGAAGGCGCTATTCGGCTCGGATCCGCGTGCATTCTCCGTCCTGACCAAGAAGTTCGTCGGCGACGAGAACGGCAGCGTGAAGGAGCTGCACACGGTCAACATCGAGCGTACGGTCGACGAGACCGGTCGCAAGATCTATACCGAAATTCCAGGTACGGAGCGCGTATGGAAGGCGGATCTCGTATTGATCGCCGTCGGCTTCGAAGGACCGGAGACGCCGATCATCGAGCAGCTCGGCGTCGCTCAGGATCGTCGTTCGAACGTGAAGGCTGCCTACGGCAAGTATCGCACCAATGTCGATAAGGTGTTCGCGGCAGGCGATATGCGACGCGGTCAGAGCCTGGTCGTCTGGGCGATCAACGAAGGCCGCGAGGCTGCCCGCGAAGTCGATAAGTACTTGATGGGATCGACGGTTTTACCTTAAGATAAGCATATGCGTACCATGCGAGAAGCGCCGAGAGGCGCTTTTTGTGTCGAATAAGCCGAGATCGGGGGATGGAACGGATGATCAAATACGGTTCCGAGCACATGACGGAATTGCGCTTCGAGAGACTGGATGCCCGATTGGAGCCGCGCAACGACCAGTGGGTCGATATCGATATTCGGCTCACCGTGGCGGACGGGACGCCCGTCCCGGACGATCTGATCGATCTGACCGCGCTCGTCATCACGAATACGGTCGGACAGATTGCTCAGATCGTGCCGCAGGATGAGGGCTGCGACTGCGATTATCAGTTCACGGCACAGGAGAAAGCGCAATTGGCCGCCTATGTCGAATCGCCGGCGATGCAAGAGCGGATCGCGAATCTCGCACGCGCTTAAGAGGAGAAATGTGGTAGAATCGTACTTAAGTTGAAGTTCAATAAAGTCCGGTTGTCAGCGCCAAGAAGGTTGGACGATGGTAGCAGTTGAGGAGCGGAGTGTAGTCATAACTACATGAGCACCGGAAATTGCGCCAGCGTTCAAGATTCGACGTCGAATCCGCTCCTTGAGATACTTCGCGATCACAATCGGGCAGTACGGAATACCACTTCGCTCGAAAGGGTGTTCGCAATGGCCGTCGAGCATGCGTCGATTATAAGCCCCAGGGATGTCGGGAACATCAGGCGTTATGTCCGCATGAAATATGCGGAGCTGCCGCAAGAGCGGCATGCGGAGATCGTCGCCGATGCCGTCAGCCGGACGATCTATCGGCAGCTGCCGGAGTTCGGCGATGCGCTCCGTAAGCGGATGACCGATTCGCTGATCCGTTCGACCGTCGTGAAGGAGAAGCGGCCGGTTACGGCAATCGATGTCATGGCGGAGAGCATGAAGCTGGACTGGCATCGTCCCGAGCTGCTGCAGCCGTTGGCGATATGGGCCGGGAGCAAGCTGGCGGCAGGCCTGCCGCTCGAGAGGGTCGCTGCCGTTCTGGAGGAAGCGCGCGATGCAGCGGCATCGGACATTGAAGCCGGGCTGGATGCATCGCTGCTCGCGGAGCGTCTCAGAAGCGCGGCAGACGAGCATCGGTCGCTGGCCGGAAGCGAGGGAGACGCCCCCCAGCCGGCAACGGTCGTGCCGATGTTCCAGCCTGCGACAGATGTGCGGACGCGGCGGCGACAGGGCATGCTGTACGGATTCTTGTCCCTCCTGCTCGTCTCGGCCATGCTCGGCTACGGCTGGCTTCAGTCTCGCACGCTTGCGGACCAGCCGCCGATCGGAGCGGGGGAGCCTGCGGCTTCGTCCGATGGGCAGTTCGGCTCCGACTTGCTCGGGGCTGCGGCTGGCGCGGCAAGTCTCGTGGCGGGCAATGAGCTGCCCGTGACGCATCGTTACCGCGATATCGATCAGGACAAGCTTGTCCTGTTCCTAGAATCGCGGCAATCGATTCTTCGCAAGGAGCCTTATCGCGGCGCCATACTGGACACGGCCCGGGAATTCGACATTCATCCGCTGCTGCTCTTCGCCATTACGGGGCAAGAGCAGGGCTTCGTGAACGAAGACCACAAGCAAGCGAAGGACATCGCGAACAATCCCTTTAACGTCTATCACAGCTGGCAAGAATTCAACACGACGATCGAGCATTCGGCCGCCGTCGCGTCGCGCACGATCGTAAGGCTGAGCCGGGACCGTCCGGCGGAGCTGGATCCGGTGCAGTGGATCAACCGCGAATATGCGGAAGATCCCAACTGGCATGTTGGGGTCAATAAGCTGTTCGAGACGATGAAGAAGAGCATCGAATAAATGTCGAGCCGCGTGCATCGTGCAGCAAGATGCCGCGGCTACGGCAGTTGGAGCGAATGGATTGAAGACATTAATTATTGCCGAGAAACCGGACATGGGACGCTCGATCGCCGCCGCAATCGAGCCTGGCGCGCAGAACAAGCGAAACTATCTGGAGGGTCAGCGCTACATCATCACGTGGGCAATCGGCCATCTGGTCAGCCTGGCAGAGCCCGATCATTACGACGCGCGCTACAAGCGCTGGAATGATGCCGACCTGCCGATTATCCCCGATGTGTTCAAGCTGTGGCCGAACCCGCGAACGAAGGACCAGTTGAAGACGATCGGCGAGCTGGCCGAGCGCTGCGAGCGGATCGTCAATGCATGCGATGCCGGGCGGGAAGGGCAGCTCATCTTTCACTTGATTCGGCAGTATCTGAAGCTTAGGCAGCCGGTCGAGCGGTTATGGATCTCGGACTTGACGCCGGAGACGATCCGGAAGGGCTTCGACACGCTGAAGAGCGACACGGAATATGAGCCGCTGACGCGGGCGGCTAAGGCACGGAGCGAAGCGGACTGGCTGATCGGGATGAACGCTTCACGCGCCTTCACGATCCGCCATCGGGCGCTGCTATCCGTGGGCCGGGTGCAGACGCCCGTATTGGCGTTGATCTATGACCGGTTCAAGGAGATCCAGGCGTTCCAGTCCGAGACCTACTTCGTGCTGCACGGCTTGTTCCGCGCGGGCGGCACCTCGTACCGCGGCGTATGGCAGGGCGACAAACTGACGAAACGCGAGGCCGCAGACGCGATCTCGGCTAAGGTTGACGGCCGTAAGGGACGCATTGCGTCCTATGAGGTGACGGAACAGAAGGAGTATCCGTTCCGACTGTATGATCTGACGCTGCTGCAGCGGGAAGCGAACGGCAAGCACGGCTTCTCCGCGAAGAAGACGCTTGACCTTGCGCAAGCGCTCTACGAGAAGCATAAAGTGATCTCCTATCCGCGTACGAACTCGAACTATGTGACGGAAGAGAACATACCGGTCATGGCGAAGACGCTGAGCATGCTGCAGAACGGCACGCCATATGCCGAGCTTGCGGCCAATGCCGACCGCGGCCGCGTGCACAAGGGGAACAAGGCGGTATGCAACCCGAGCAAGGTCGAGGATCACCACGCGATTCTGCCGACGCCGAAGCGCGCTTCGGGTCTGCAGCCGGACGAGCAGAAGATCTACGATATGATCGTCAGAAGGTTCCTATCCCACTATTATCCGCCCGCTGTCTATAAGCATCATGAGGTCATGACCGAGGTTGAGGCGGAGATGTTCCGCACGAAGGTGAAGGAGCAGCTCGATCCGGGCTGGAAGGTTGTGCTGGGCGGCGCGGATGAGGAGGACAAGGAGAAGCGGTCCAAGGGCAAGAAAAAGAAGGATGACGACAAAGACGATGCCGATGAAGTCACGATCGTCTCAGGGGGCGGTTTCTCCGTCGATCCGCAGGCTGAGGTGCGCTGCGCCGGCGTCGACATTACGGAGAAAGCGACGCAGCCTCCCAAATCGTATACGGAGGGCACGCTGCTCAAGGCGATGGAGGGCGCAGGGCGATCGATCGAGGACGACGAGCTGCGCGAGGCGATGAAGGATACGGGACTGGGCACGCCGGCGACGCGCGCGGCAACGATCGAGCGCTTGAAGCAGGTCGGTTACATTACGTTGACAGGCAAGAAGCTGGATATTACGCCGAAAGGCTGCGCGGCGATCGAGCTCATTCGCGGAGCAGGCGTCGAGCTGCTGGCCTCTCCCGAGATGACGGGACGATGGGAGCAGCGCCTGCATCAGATCTCGAAGGGCGAAGCCTCGGACGAGCGATTCATGGACAACGTGAAGAAGTTCGCCGCGATGATCGTCGGCAAGGTACGCCAGCAGCGTCCTGCCGGGCCGGACGTATTCCAAGAGGAGCGGGAGCGGCGTCAGGGACGCCGCGGCGAGAAGGCGGACGGCGCAGCCGCCGACAATCGAGGGGCAGCGGCGTCGGGCGGCGCACGCACCTCCGGCTCCGGTGCGGGCAGCAGGACGAAGACGGCAGCTAGTGCCCCTGCCACGCCTGCACGCGAGGCTAAGACGGCTTCTACGGCCGTCTTGGCGGCCCGAGCGGACGGCTTGGCAGCCTGCCCTCGTCCCGGATGCGGCGGTCGTCTCATCGAGGGGAAACGCGGCTTCGGCTGCACGCGTTACCGAGAAGGCTGCCAGTTCGTCATCTGGAAGGATTATGCGGACAAGCCGATCACCCCGGCAATGGCAGTCGCTTTGGCCGAGAAGGGCGAGACGAAGAAGCTGACGTTCAAGCTTCGGAGCGGCGAGAGCGCGAAGGGGAAGCTGAAGCTTGTCGACCGGCAGCGCGGCGGACTTGCAACCGAGCTGGATACGAACGAATAATCGTGAAGTACGCAGATAAACAGAGAGACCGCTCAGGATAAGCGTAACGTCCTGGGCGGTCTCTCTGTCGTTCTGACTAGCGCGACGATCATGTTACTTCCTATCGCTGCCGCACATACGTCTCGATTGCCGGCGGCACCTCGTGCAGCGAACGCAGTCGGAGGAATGCGCCTTGCGGCGAGACATCGATGCCGACGATATTATAGATCCATTCGGTCTCTGCTTGCATGTGGATGGCATGAATGCCGGCCGTCAGAGCGGGCACGATATCGGTGCGGATCGAATTGCCGATCATCCAGGTCATGGTGCGATCCACGCCGAGCTGCTGCAGGATGCCTTCGAGCGCCTCGACGTTCTTATGCCGGCGGACGTAGATGCGATCGCCGAAGTAGCGCTCCAACCGGAATCGTTCGATCTTCTTCCGTTGGATGAGCGGCTCTCCTCCCGTATAGAGATGGAGTTCATGTCCCTGGTCGGCCAGATTGCGCAGCGTCTCCTCCATATGCGGGTAAGGCTCGGTCTCGAGCTCGTAAACACTAATACCGAGCTTCCATATGGCGTCTTCCTCCTGCCTGGAACGCGGGCGGCCTAGCGCGTCCGCGAAGTGTCTATAGGTCTCGACGAAGGATTGGGGAAAATGGTCGCTTTGGAAGCCGACGATCTGCACGCCCGCGATGTCGATCTCGGTCTGCTTCGCGCGCACTTCGTCAGCTGTCAATCTGTATGGCTGGAACAACTCTTCCATCAGACTGGCGAATTGATCGATAATAAGATGGAAGTATCGATTGCAATGGATTAGCGTGTCGTCCAGGTCGAACAATATCGTCTGTTTCATTCGTGATCCTCTCTCTGGCGCGTTAGTGTTACGTCTCAATCTACCGCATTCTCCTATTGCCGTCAAACTGCATAGTTCCTGCGCGTAAATCGCATAATGAGGCTGGAGGTGATGACGTTGCCGCATAACCGCAGCCAGACGATTAAGCACCAGCAGAACAGCAAGTCGATCAACGAGTCCGAATCCGGACTCCGATCGAAGAAGCAGCCCGAGCGTCCCCCGAACCAGAACGGGATCGACAAGAACATTACGTGACCGTTAGGCCTAGCAGCGAACGATGAACGAAGAAGGGGACAGGCCGCATCCAGGATGCGGCCTGTCCCCAAAAACGTTAGGCGTAACGCTGACGCTTGGCGGTCAGGTCGTTCTTAATGAAAGCAATCCGTTTCCTTACATAAAAGTCCAAGCTCTCTCCCTTCAGCTCCTTCGGGGTGATGACGGCTTCCGCCTCGTTATCAATAATCGTCAATGCCCCGTCTGAATAGAATTTAAACGTTAAATCCCGGAAAGGCCGGTGCCTCTCAATAAATCGATAGTGTTCGCAGCTGCGCATAATCATCCACCTCCGTCGGATATTGAAGAAAACAGAACGTCTGTTCTTATTTCCATTATACCAAACGTTTGTTCGGGTGGAAAGTCTTTTTTATTTCCCGTAAACTATTTTTTTAGATAGCGTTCAAAAAGATCGGTCGTATGTACGCTGACCACGCTTCTTGAGATGATTCCTGATCGCAAGCGGGCTTTTTGAACAACCTCTTAGATCGTGCGATGGGAGAGTCGGTGCGAATGATCAAGGCAATGCACTTAACCAAGCAGCTGCCGGACGGACAGAGCGTATTGAAGGATATCAGCCTGCGGCTGGACCAGGGGGAGCTCGTCGCCGTGATGGGCGCAAGCGGGAGCGGCAAGACCATGCTGCTGAAATGCCTCTCGATGCAGGAAGCCTGGACGCGCGGAACGTTATGGGTGGACGGGAACGATATGACGAAGAAGGGCTTGTTGGGAAGACTTCGCGTTCGCAGGCAATTCGCCTTCATCGAGGAGAAGCCGACGCTTGCTCCGAACCGAACGGCGCTGAAGAACGTGCTGGTCGGCACAAGAAGTCAGACGCCTCTGTGGCGGATGCTGACCGGCATGGTGCGCAATGACGATTATATGGGTGCCATGGACATGCTGGAGAAGGTCGGCCTGCTCGACAAAGCGCATATGAAGGCGGCGAAGCTGAGCGGCGGCGAACGTCAACGCGTGGCTGTCGCGCGGGCGCTGGTGCATGGCGCGCGGGCGCTGTTCGCCGACGAGCCCGTCACAGGGCTCGACCCGCATGCCGCGGAGCAGATTCTTGCTGACTTCCGGACGATCTGCCACACGCAGCAAGTGACGATGGTGCTCGTGCTGTCGCACGGAGAATGGGCCGAACGGTTCGCGGATCGCATCATCGGCCTTGCCGAAGGCGAGATCGCCTTCGACATTTCGGGTCGCAAGCTGACGTCCCGGGAGAGATCGATGCTGTGAGCGGGCTCGGAATCGAATTGCGGACGATCAGGACAGAAGAGTCCGAAGCGGCCTACTCGCTGGAGCTTCGCTGTTATACGCCGGAAGCGGCCGCTACGCTCGAAGCGATACGGCATCGTACCAGGCTGTATGCGGATTATTTCTGGTCCGCGTGGCGGGGGGATATGCTTGTCGGCTTCGCGAACGGCGTGCTGACCGATGCGAAGGATACGGGAGAAGAAGCGATGAAGGGCAGCGGCCACGAGTCGCCGTCCGGCCGGCATTTATGCATCCTGTCCGTCGCGGTCGACCCGGACGCGCGCCGGCAGGGCATCGGCAGCCTGTTGATGAAGCGGTTGCTCGAGGCAGCTCACCGTCAGGTGCTGCATTCCGTATTCCTGATGTGCGAAGCGCATCTGATTCCGCTGTACGAATCGCTCGGATTCGCGTATGTCGGCGTGTCGCCATCTCGGCATGCCGGCATCGTATGGCATGAAATGCGATATGAATTGGAAGGATGGCAGGCATTGCCGGCATACAATTGAACATCCCTAAGAATAGGCAGGTGTTCAATGATGGCATTTCAGCTGCCCGCAATCGTGCAGGCTGTTCGCGTCGAGCGGCCGAAGGCCGAGATCTGGTATCCGAACGTCAGAGGGCTGCAGCACGCGGATGCGCAGCAAGCGATCAGGCAATCGATTCGCGAAGAGATGGAAGCGCTCGTTGCGAAGCAAGGCCCGCTGACGGATCCGCGCTCCGAGATGACGGCATGGTTCGAAGTCAAGACGAACGCGCGCTACGTGTTCAGCCTATCCTTGTACAATTATGCGTATGCCGGCGGCGCGCACGGGCTGACGCTGCAGAGCTCGCTGACTTTCCGGTCCGACACCGGCAAGAAATACGCGCTGGCAGAGCTGTTCAATCCCGGTACCGATTACGTGAAGGTGTTGACGGCGCATGTGAAGCAGCAGATAGCGGCCAGAGAAGTACCTGTCTACGATTTTGAACCGTTCGAAGCCATTCGGACGGACCAGGATTATTACGTGGCCGATCGCGCGCTCGTCATTTATTTTCAAGTGTATGAAATTACGCCGTACGTCTACGGTTTTCCGTATTTCCCTGTCTCCGTATTCGATTTGCAGTCGATCATTAGGGAGGATGGGCCGCTCGGGCCGATGGCGGTGAACGATTGACGGGTCGATTTCTTCCCGCCGGGAAGGGAACAAGCGGCCGAATGTCGAATCTATACTGCAGATAGCGTGACGAAGGAGAGGCGGCATGGTCTACTTAACGATAGGTATCGCGGCTGCAGCCGTACTCGCTGCCGTTCTGGCTGCGCTCGCGGCGAAGAAGCGCGCGGGCGTACGGAACGGTACGGAAACGGCAGCCGGGACTGCCGAGCAACAAGCGAAGCAAGCAGCAAGAATCGAACCGGCAGTACAAGAGCGTCAGCCAAGAGGGCAGCGCAAATACGGCGAACCCGCTCATATCCTAATCGTTGACGATCAGCCTGCCATCCGGATGCTCCTTGCCGAGGTGTTCCACAACGCCGGCATCCACGTCTATGAGGCATCCAACGGAAGCGCGGCGATCGAGACGTTCCGCGACAATTCGATCGATTTTGTGCTGATCGATCTGAAGATGCCGGATATGGACGGCATTGAGGCGCTGAAGGTAATCCGATCGCTCGATGCCGACGTCGAAGCGGTCATGATCTCGGCCTACGGGGATGCGGAGAAGATCGAGGCGGCACGCAAGCTGGGGGTACATAAATTTTTCACGAAGCCGTTCGATATCGAGAAGCTTCGCGATTATGTCATGAACCAGTTGGAGCAGCAAGACCGCAAGCGGACGAATGCCGAACATGAATAGCCGGCGGCAGCAGGGAGGGGAGGCCAGGGAGCCCCTCTCTTTTTAATGTCTCGACGCAACGGGAAATAAGCGGTGTTCATTATTTCCCGGGGAAGCGCATGAAATTGCAAGAAAATAATGAATTCGACAGACAATTTCGACAGCTTGGGTTCAACCGTTCGACTGCCTTGTCGAAATGGAATCTTAACGCCGTTCTGCATTGCGCTAGGCAGGAACTGGTTCTATAATGGCTACATCCTATTAATTGGGCGGTGATAGCATGAACGACAATGTTGCGCCGGGCAGGCTGCTCTCCATCAATATCGGTCTGCCGGTGAATGTACCTCATGGCAGCAAGGAAGTGTCCACAGGCATCTTCAAACAGCCGGTCGCAGGCAGCGCTGCCGTCACGCGGAGTGGCTTAATCGGCGACGGCCAGGCGGATCTGGTCAATCACGGCGGGCCGGATAAGGCGATCTGCGTTTATTCGTTCTCGCACAAGGCTTATTGGGAAGCGGAATGGGGCAAGCCGATGGAGTATGCCGACTTCGGTGAGAATTTCTCGGTAACCGGACTTCCGGAGCAGGAGGTGTGCATCGGCGACGTGTTCCGGGTTGGCAGCGCGCGGCTGCAGGTGTCGCAGGCGCGTCTGCCATGCTTCAAGCTGGGGCTGAAGCATGGACTGCCGAGGCTCCCGGAACAAGTGCAGCAGACAGGCTATACGGGCTTCTATCTGCGGGTGCTGGAGGAGGGCGACGTGCTGGCAGGCGATCTGCTCCGTCTCGAGGGCAGGCATCCGGAAGCGCTGCGCATGACCGTATTCGACGCCTCGCGAATCATGCTGTTCGGCAAGCAGGATCTCGCGGCTTCCGAGCGTCTGCTGGCGATCCCGAATCTTGCTGCCAGCTGGCGGGACACGCTTGCGGAACGCATCGACAAGCTGAACGCGTAACGAGCAAGGGACAGCCGTCGCGGCTGTCCCTTGCTCGTTACGCGCTTTGTTAAGCTTGTTCCGTCTTGCTCGCCGGATTGCGGATCAACCATACCGTCAACGTCGCGAAGGCGGTCGCGATAAGCCCGTAGAGGAAGGCATTCGAGACGCCTGCCATGAAGTCGGGGTTTCGAAGCAGCAGGCTGCCCATAATCGTGACGCCGATCGCCGTCCCGATATTGCGGGCGAACATCTGCAAGGAAGAAGAGACGCCCTTCTGGTGGGGCTCGACAAGCTCTTGGGCGCCGATCGTGCTGACCGTGAAGATCATGCCGAAGCCCGCGCCTTGCACGGTAAGCGCAGCGAAGACGTACCAAAAGCCGGTATCCGGTCCGAGCAGCGACAGCATGACGGCTGACAGCAGACACGTCAGGTTGCCGATGACGAGCAGCCGGTGATAGCCGTAGCGCAGCACCCATTTGCCTGCGGGCGTAGCGGTAATCATCCAGCCCGCGGACATGCCGAGCAGCGCCAGACCGCTGGTGAAAATGCTGAAGCCCTGCACTTGCAGGAACAGCGGAATGTAGGACGAGGTGCCGAACAGCGCGCAGCAGACGGCGAACGAATTGACGATCATCCAGCGGATCGGCTTGTTCGCGAATAGCGAGAGGGGCACGATCGGCGAAGGATGCTTGCGTTCATAGACATAGAAGATCGTGATGAACAGCGCGCCGATAGCCGCAAGCAGGAGCGGATATCGCTCGGAGGTCGTAGCGGCCAGCAGCAAACTGATGCCGACGGCGAACAGCAGAGAACCGAAATAATCGATCTGTGCCCGCTTAGGCCGATAGACTTCGCGATAATTGCGCAGCAGGAACAGGGAGAGCAGACAGATCGGAACGTTGATATAGAAAATCCAACGCCAATTCAGCTGTTCCACGAACAACGACCCGAGCAGCGGCGCCAGCAGTGCGGACAACCCCCACATGCCCGTGAACAGCGCCTGGATTTTGCCCCGTTTCTCGACCGAGAATATGTCGCCCGCGATGATCATCGGGAAAGGCATCATGATGCCTGCGCCGATGCCCTGGACCGCGCGATAGATCACAAGCTGGAGCATCGATCCCGATATGCCGCATAAGAGCGAACCGAACAGGAAGAGCAGGATGCCGAAGCCGAAAATCCGCTTGCGTCCGAACAAGTCCGAGATGCGGCCGGCGAGCGGCGCCATAATGGTAGAGAATATCATATAGGACGCGAAGGTCCAGGAGTAGAGCGAGTCGTTCTCGCCGAGCTCAGCGGCCACGACCGGCATCGTGGTATTGGTGATGGTGGAATCCATCGAAGCGATGAGCATGGCCATGACGACGCTGGCCATGACAAGCTTGGTATTGCGCGAAGATGCGGAATCTGTCATCGATGATGCTCCTCTCGTGTCGAATCCCGCCGCGTTCGAGCAGGGATTATGCTAGTATCGGCGAATGTATCAGAATGTGGAATATCATATCATAGACGGATAATAATGCGCATCCCATTCGGAGGACGGCGCATGTCGGAGGGGTAACGATGGCGAACGGCGGCAAGGGGCATCATGCGCTCGCGCGCAAAATAACGATCGGCGCGGCGATTATCGCTTGCGCCCTTTTCCTGCAGGCCTGCAAGGAAGATACGAATAACGAGGCTGCCGATCGCGCCGCGAATTACGCGAACAAGCAGGATCAGGCGGCGATTAGCGCGGAACCAGCTCCCGCCGGGAATGAAGCAGAAGACAGGGGCAAGGCGCATCCAGAAGAAGTCAACCCGGGAGACGCGCTGTTCCCGGTCATGCTGACGACGGCGTCCGGTACCCGATACGGTTATATCGACGGTACGGGCCGCACGGCAATCCCGCCGTCCTATGCGTATGCCGAGCCTTTCACTAGCGGCGGCTGGGCATCGGCTAGCCGCGGCAGCGCGTTCGTGCTGCTCGATCGCAGCGGCAAGGAATGGTTCGAAGCCGACAATAATGCGTACGTCAACGGTCACGACGGCAACGCGATCGTCGTACGGCAGGACGACAGGTCGTACCTCCTGCATGCGGGGAAACCTGCACCGATCTTAGAGACGGAAGACGAGCTCGGCGTGCCGTCGGAAGGGAGGATTCGCTTCGCGGAACGCGCGGAGGACGGCGAGTACGTCTACGGGTACCGGGATTACGACGGCGTCATCGTGATTCCCGCGATCTTCGTGCAGGCAGAGGACTATCGCGAGGGAAGGGCGGTCGTGCGGACCGTTGACGGCCGCTATTCGCTGCTGGACAGGGAAGGTCAGAGCGTAGCCGTGTTCCCTGAGGATGCCCGGTACGTGAACGGCTATGCGGAAGGCACCGCGGTGTACCAATCTTCGTCGAGTTCCCGATACGGTTACCTGGATGAGGATGGGAAGCGGCTGATCGAGGCGCAATACCAGTATGCGGAGCCGTTCAAGAACGGTCTTGCGATCGTATCGATGCTGGATGAATCGTTCAGCGGCACCTTGAGCGGGGTAATCGACCGTGAAGGGAACGTCGTCATTCCGTTCGCCTATTCGTCGTTGTACCGGCTGGGCAATGGCTGGTATGCGCTGGGCGCGACGCGCGAAGGAGAGCTGCAGCCGACCTATAGAGTCGCAGACGAGAAAGGGACGCTGCTCGGCAATGCGGTCTATGAGTCCGTATGGGATGCCGGAGAGAGAGTGGTCGTCTATGACGGCGCGCGAAGCTTCTTCTTAGACAGCGACGGCAGGCAGGATCCTACCTTGCCGAGCGTTGAAGGACAGCCGCTGCTCTCGCTGGCGGGAGGCTTCGTGCAGGTTATCGGGCAAGGCCGCACGCAAATTCTGAGCACATCCGGCGAAGTGGCGTGGGCGGAGACGCGGTCGGTCGAGCTGCCGGGCGGCATCGCGATCATCGAGCATGCCGAACGCGACGGGCAATCCCGCACCGTATATTACCCGCAACTGTCCGGCATCGGCGATGCTGCCCAAGAAGCGAAGCTGAATGCGGCATTCCGCGAGGAGGCGGCCCGCCTGTTGGAGCCGTACCGCAATCCCGATGCATCGGTCTCGCCGGAGGAGCTGGATTGGCTGGCCGATACCACGTTGTCCTACGACTACGAATTGGCCGGACGGGTCGGCCGCGTGCTTATCATCAAGCAGACAGGTTACGAATATAATAGCGGGGCTGCGCACGGCATGCCATGGCAGTCGTACGCGCATATCGATCAAGTCTCCGGCTTGACCTACCGCTTAGCCGATCTTCTGACGCCGGACGGCATGCATGAGATCGAGCGCCGAATCCGGGCCGATGCGGGAGACGACCCGGAGGTAAGCGGGTATGACTTGTCCGATTGGGAAGGCTTGAGCGGGGCGGACCTGTTCGCGATCGAAGAGGGAGCGCTCGTCGTCTATTTTTCCCCGTACGAAATCGCGCCGTATGCGGCAGGCTTCCCGGAATTCCGTTACCCGCTGTCGGAACTTGGCGAATGGATCGATCAAGAGGGAGAGTTTTGGCGGGCGCTGGAGCGGGAATAGCAACTTTTCAAGGAAAAGCCCTATTCCTTCCCGGCGATAGCTGGTATACTTGTAAATGGAATTTTTTAAGTTTTGCGAGTAGAGGCAAGCTTGGCATTATTCAGACAAATCGAAAAGGAAGTGGGGACATGGCGATTCTACCAAAGACGAACGACCTAGGTTTCTTCGAGATCCGTCTAGAGTCGATCGGCGGCTTGGGCGCCAACCTGGCAGGCAAAATGCTGGCCGAGGCAGGCGTAGTCGGAAGCGGATTCAATGGGGTCAGCTTTTCATCCTATGGCTCGGAAAAGAAGGGCTCGCCCGTTAAAGCGCATATCCGGTTCTGTGATCTGGACGTCAATATCCGCGATACGACGCCGGTTGAACGGCCCCATATCGTCGGGATCTTCCATGAAAACCTGTCCAAAACGGTCAACGTCATCAGCGGCATCTACGAGGACAGCATGGTATTGGTCAATTCGGCGAAATCGCCGGAGCACCTGAAAGACAAGTTGAAGCTTCTCGGCGGCACGATTGCCGTCGTCGACGCGACCGGTATTTCGCTTGACGAGAATAACCGCGTCAACATGGCCATGCTGGGCGCTATGTTCCGCCTGTGCGATTTTCTGGACGCCGAGCACATGAAGGGCATTATTCGCAAATCGCTGGAGAAGAAGTACCCGCAAGCCGTCGAGCCGGCGCTTCGCACGTTCGACCGCGGCTACCAAGAGGTTCGTTCGCAGACGTTCGCGCTGCCGGACGGCATGGCGATGCCCAAGCATACCCGCTGGGACATTCCCGCGCTCGGCTACGAGACGCAGCCGATGGGCGGCACGATCATCAACCCGGGCAATAGCATCCTGAAGGATCTGAGCATATCCAGACAAGGCATGATGCCGCATTTTGCGGAGGAAGCCTGCATTCACTGCGCGGCTTGCGATACCGCATGCCCGGACTTCTGCTTCGTCTGGGAGGAGCAGCCGGACAAGAAGGGGCGTCCGCAGATGTTCCTGCAGGGGATCGACTATCAATACTGCAAGGGCTGCCTGAAATGCGTAGTCGCATGCCCGACCGAGGCCTTGTCGTCGGAACGCGAGACAGACGGCTACGGCGACGAGCACCGCGTGCCGCATCGATTCCAATTGGCTGCTAATTGAGTGGCAAGGCATGCAGCGCGAGCTGCAATCACGTATAGCGAGGTGAGCTTCCATGGCAATCGATATGAATAAAGAAGGCCTGGCCGGCACGGTCGAGCAGCGGATGGTCTATGAATCCGGCAACGAGATGGCGGCTTACGCTGCCCATCAGATCAATTATCACGTTATGGGCTATTTCCCGATCTCCCCATCGACGGAGGTCGCGCAATTCCTCGACCTGATGAAGGCGAGCGGACAGCACGATATCAAGCTGATCCCGGCCGATGGCGAGCACGGCTCCGCCGGTATCTGTTACGGCGCTTCGGCGGCGGGCGGACGCGTGTTCAACGCGACGAGCTCCAACGGCTATCTCTATATGCTCGAACAGATGCCGGTCCAATCCGGCACGCGCTTCCCGATGGTCATGAATCTTGTCTGCCGTTCGGTCTCCGGACCGCTCGACATCCACGGCGACCATTCCGACCTGTACTTCGCGCTCAACACGGGCTGGCCGATTCTGATGTGCCGCGATCCGCAGGCCGTCTATGACATGAACATCATGGCGATCAAGCTCGCGGAGGATCCCGAGGTGCGGCTGCCTGTGCTGGTCGCTTCCGACGGATACTTCACTTCCCATCAGAAGCGCCGCGTGCAGACGTTCGCGCATCGCAGCGACGTGCATGCATTCGTAGGGGAGCTGCCGCCGGAAGGCTTCATGCACGTACTCGACCGGAACAATCCGATTACGGTCGGCCCTTACATGAACGAACCCGATTATATCAATAACTGCTATCAACAGTCGCAGGCGATGTATCGCGCAGGCGAAGTGTTCGACCGGATTCAGCAGGAATACAAGCAGCTGACCGGCCGCGAATATCCGATCCTCGATCTGTATCGGATGGAAGATGCCGAAGTCGCGGTGTTCTTGATGAACTCGGCCTCCGAAATTATTAAGGACGTGGTCGACCAGCTGCGCGAGAAGGGCATCAAGGCGGGCTCCATCGCCCCGAACATGATCCGCCCGTTCCCTCAGAAGCAGATCGCGGAGGCGCTGAAGAACGTCAAGGCCGTTACGATCGGCGACCGCGCGGACTCCTACGGCGCATACGGCGGCAACATGACGAACGAGATCAAGGCCGCGCTGTTCACGCTGGGCAACCGGGATACGCTGGTCGTCAGCCGCATCTACGGTCTCGGCGGCAAGGACTTCTACGCCGAGGACGGCCATCACTTCTTCGAGCTTGCGATCGAAGCAGCCGAGAAGGGCAAGGTCGACGTGCCGTTCGATTATTACGGCCATACGCCTGGCGACCCGGACAAGGCGCCGAAGCGCGTGCTTGAGCCGCTCAAGTACGAGGACCTGAAGACGGGCTTGATCACCGTCGAGAAGGAAGAAGAGACGGGCAAGCTGAAGGTGAAGGTGCCGCCGGTACGCCAGCTCACGAAGAAGCCGAAGCGGCTGGCGCCGGGCCACGGCGCATGCCCGGGCTGCGGGATCTTCTCCGGGCTGGAGCTGTTCTTCAAGGGCATCGAGGGCGATATCGTGGCTTTGTACCAGACAGGCTGCGCAATGGTCGTCACGACCGGCTTCCCGTACTCCTCGCACAAGGCGACGTACATTCACAACTTGTTCCAGAACGGCGCGGCCACGCTGTCCGGCGTCGTCGAGATGTTCTGGGAGCGCAAGCGCCGCGGCGAGCTTGACGGGCTCGGCCTGAAGGACGATTTCACGTTCGTCATGATTACCGGGGACGGCGGCATGGATATCGGCATGGGGCCGGCAATCGGCAGCGCGCTCCGGAACCATAAGATGATCATCGTGGAATACGACAACGAAGGCTACATGAACACCGGGGCGCAGCAGTCGTATTCGACGCCGCTCGGCCACCGCACCTCGACGTCGAACGTCGGCAAGCATCAAGGCGGCAAGCTGTTCCATCATAAGGATACGGCGCAGATCATGGCCGCGACGAACATCCCTTACGTGTTCACGGGCTCCGAGTCGCTGCCGCAGGATCTGCTGCGCAAGGCTGCCAAGGCGCAGTACTACGCGCAGAACGAAGGCCTGGTCTACGGCAAGATTCTGATCACTTGCCCGCTCAACTGGCTGTCCGAGGAGAAGATCGGTCAGGAGCTGATCGACGAAGCCGTCAATTCCTGCTTCTTCCCGCTCTATGAGGTCGAGAAAGGGATCACGAACATTACGTTCAATCCCGAGGAGAAGGGCAAGCGGATTCCGCTCTCGGATTGGCTGAAGAACATGGGCAAGACGAAGCATCTGACGCGTCCGGAATATGCCGAAGCGCTGAAGTCGTTCGAGGAAGAGGTCGAACGGCGCTGGCAGCGGCTGAAGGCGAAGCACGAGAACGAATATTTATAAGCGGAATGATAATCGAATCATCGTAAAATAAGGATGAACGGCGCAGACTCATCATGAGGCCTTGCGCCGTTTGCATGATCGCTTGCGCGTGCAGCTGCTGCAGACAGCAGGCAGGGCGGAAAGGAGAGCATGGCATGTCAATGACGACTACAGGCGGCACGTTCGCCGCATTCACGAGCTTAGCGCGCGGGGGAGAAGCCGCATTCGGCGAAGCGCTTCGGCAGGAAGGCTTCGCGGCGGTTCGCCGCTTCCTGGACGATTACCGCGTCTATCTGCAGACGTATGACGAGGGTCAGATCGAGGAAGCCGACGAGCTGCTGGCACGCGGGCATAAGGCACTGCCGGAGCCGGGGCGTGTCAGCCCGTCCTGGGTGCGCATTTGGGAGCATTATGAAGGCATCGCGCGTTACAAGCGCGAGATTTTCGCCGCCATCGAGAAGGGAAGCCGTGCAGGCGAGTGGCAGGTACTGATCGACAACCCGTTCACGAACGGCAGCGTGGCCGTCTATCCGGCACTGACGTTCCTGGAAGCTGCGTACATGTTCGCCTATTTTCGCACCGATCTGGAGAAGAACGAGTATATTCGCATGCAGAAGGTAGAGACCGTAATCGCGCGTACGGGCAAGGATGCGTGACGGAGGGGGAGAAGCGAATGCATTACATCGACAGCAAGCTGAGCATGCTTGCGAACATCCAGCCGACTCGGACGGCATTACCGGACTATGACGCCCACTGGGGACAGATGCTTGCCGCTCATGCGGGCCGTCCCCCGCAAGCGGAAAGGACCGTGCTTCCGACAGAGTTGATCGGCGTCCATGCCTATAAGGTCGTCTATGAAGGCTACGCGGGAACGCCTGTTTACGGCCTGTACATGCTGCCGCCTAGCCATGGAGATCGCAGGGCAGCCGCGCCGCCGTGTCTTGTGTCGTTCCACGGCTATACCGGCTCCAAGGGCGATCCTGAGGACTATGCGGCATGGCTGCTGCGCGGTTACGCTGTTTTCGCGGTCGACGTGCGCGGTCAGAGCGGCGAGACCGGCAATACGATGCCGAATGCCTATGGCATGACGAAAGGCTGGATCACGCAGGGCATTCTCGACAAAGATACTTGCTACTATAAGGCGATCATGGCCGACGCGCTGCGCGCCGTCGAATGGGTCCTGGCACAGCCGGAGATCGATCCGGAGCGGGTCATCGCGATGGGAGGCAGCCAAGGCGGCGGCATCGTCCTGCTGGCGGCAGCTTTCCATGCCCGCATTCGTGCAGCGGTCGCGGACATTCCGAATATGTGCCAGATGGACTACGGCATCTTCCATTCCACCGGCTCGCTGTCGGAGGCCGCAGAATTCGTGAACCGCCATCCCGAGCATCTCGAGCGCGTGTTGAACACGCTGAGCTATTACGACGCTGTCAATTGCGCAGGGCGGATTACGTGCCCGATTCTCGTCTCTGCCGGCTTGAAGGACACGGTATGCTGGCCGGAGAC
>JAEZCJ010000050.1 GCA_023433615.1 Bacillota bacterium
ACCACCGAGTTCTACACTCGTCTAGTCGTCGGCTGCGTCAGATGTGTTTAAGAGACATGGTAATGGATGGGGATGGCAATTATACGTGAACCGATGGAGGGATAGGGATGAGAATGCGAAGCTTGCGCACGTTCGCGGCAGGTCTGCTGGCTGGCGGGCTGCTCATGGCCGCGATACCGGTCGTGGCCAGTGGCGTGCAGCAATACGTATTGACGAAGGCGGCCTACCCGATCGTCGTCAACGGATCGGAGCTGAACAACCCGGAATTGCCCGTTCTCAACTATGAAGGGCATACCTACATTCCGATGCGGGCGGTAGGCGAAGTGCTCGGTGCGGAGGTGGCGTGGAACGATGCGCTGAAGCGCGCGGAGATTCGGTACGGAGAAGGAACCCCGGCGCAGCAGAACAGCGCTTTCCGCAAGGTGAAGGTGACGGGCGAAGGCGGCGTATACACGGTCACCGGCGAAGCGCGGGTGTTCGAGGCCGTCATGCAGTACGCAGTGTCGGACGGACACGATTATCTGATCGAGAACTTCCATACGCTGAGCGAAGGCGCGCCGGCTTGGTCGGCCTTTACGCTGAAGCTGACGGTTCCGGAGGATAAGCTCCCGGCGAACGGGACGCTGACGCTGGAATTGTTCGAATACAGCGCGAAGGACGGCAGCATCGTCAACATCCTGTTCGTCCCCCTGGAATCGTTCCGCTGACCATGGGCCGCCCCTCTCATCCGTTAACGGGTGGGAGGGGCGGTTAATTTTTGCGCAGCGCGCGGATAGCTCGTCATGCTCGTCATGCTAGTCTGCATAATTGTCCAAGTTCCCTCATAGACATGTTACCAGTTGGAAAAACATTGTGAAGAGGGGATGATCTCATGCGTCGCATGAAGTGGGTGGCGGCCATCGTCGTATGCGTCTCGATACTGATCGCGGGATGCGGGACCAAGAATGCCGAGACAATCGTGAAGGATCTGGACAAAGTGCTCGGCGGCATGGAAAGTTACCAGGGCAAAGGGACGATGACGCTCCACACCGGCGCACAGCCGCTCGAGTACCAAGTCGAGGTGTGGTACAAGAAGCCGCAGTATTACCGAATTGCGCTGACCAATGCCAAGAAGGACATCACGCAGATCGTGCTGCGCAATGACGACGGCGTGTTCGTGCTGACGCCGAAGCTGAACAAGAGCTTCCGCTTTCAGAGCGATTGGCCGCAGAATCAAGGACAGGTGTACCTGTACCAGACGCTTGTGCAGAGCATCCTGCTGGACAATTCGCGGCAGTTCGCGGCCGACGAGAATGCCTTCGTCTTCGATGTGATGGCCAACTACCAGAACGGATCGCTTGCACGGCAGAAAATATGGCTGAGCAAGGACGACTACGCGCCGCAGAAGGTGGAAGTCAGCGACTCCAGCGCGAACGTGATGGTCGAGGTGAAGTTCGACAGCTTCAAGTTCGATGCGCAGTTCGATGCCAAAGCGTTCGATATGGCGTACAACATGTCGGCGAACCAGCAGCAAGGCGGGGCGGATGCGCCGACGACTGTCGTGCCGGAGCCGGATGATGCGGATGACGCGGCAGAACCAGCGGACCAAGCAGACGATGCGGACGATGCAGCGTCGAACGGGAACGATGGGACAGAGGCTGACGACGATGCCAGCGACGATGCCGCCCAGGAAGGCGACGTACCTTCGGATGACGCTTCTTCGGATGAGCAGACGAAGGAGGAAGAGACGTCCGACAGCGGCGCGATGTCCGAATTCGTCGCGATGGAGCCGTCCTACTTGCCGGAAGGCGTGTCGCTCAAAGACATCAGCGAAGTCGTATTCGGCGGCGAAGAAGGCATCATGATGCGCTATACGGGAACGTATGATTATACGCTGCTGCAGACGCAGCCCGAAGATATGGATGCCGCATATGTGCCAGGACTCAGCGTTGATCTCGGACATACGATGGGCCTCTTGACCGGCGAAGAGCAGCAGACGCTGATCTGGACCTACGACGGTTACGAATACCGTCTCACGACCGGCTCCCTGCCGGAGGGCGAGATGATCAAGGTCGCGCAGTCCGTCATGAACGCGATGGAGAAGTAGGCGAGATTATTCCAGTGTGGCGAAGAGGACCCTGCGGGGTCCTTTTCGCTATTTGGGGCGTCATGGAGGGACTGCCAGTAAGTGCCTGCGGATCGGGACTTGACGTTCATTGACAGTGAAGGTGCGAACAATATACGATAGAACTATTGGGTTGTTTGGGGAAAGAGAAGGTGAACGCATCATGGACGGCTACTATCGGCCGACGCGTGCGGAGATTTCGCTGGACGCGTTGCGGCATAACATCATGGCATTCCGATCCGCGATGCCGGCAGGCATGAAGATCATGGCTTCGGTGAAGGCCAATGCCTACGGACACGGCGCCGTCGAGACGGCGCGGGAGGCGGAAGCCTGCGGCATCGATTACTTGGGCGTCGCGTTCCTCGACGAAGCGATCCAGCTGCGCAATGCCGGCATTCGCGCGCCGATCCTGGTGCTCGGCTATGTGCCGCCGGCAGGGTATGCCGCGGCTCGCGAGCTCGATATCGCGGTTGCGCTGTTCCGCGCCGACGCGCTGGAGGCGGCAAGCGATTCCTGGCAGGACGGGATGAACCCGCTGAAGGTCCACATCAAGATCGATACCGGCATGGGGCGGCTCGGCATTCGGCCGGACGAAGACGCGATCGGCTTCATTGAACGTACGCTCAAGACGCGTGGCGTGCAGGTCGAAGGGATGTTCACGCACTATGCCAAGGCGGATGAGAACGATAAGACCTATACGAGACTGCAATATGAACGTTTCGCGGGGCTGAGCGCCGAAGTGCAGCGCCGCGGACTTCCGATCCCGGTCATTCATGCCGGCAACAGCGCAGCAGGCATCGATTCGCCCGAATGGACGGGCGGCATGCTGCGGCTCGGCATCAGCATGTATGGGCTGTACCCTTCCGTGGAGGTGAACCGGCAGCGCATCGCGCTTGAGCCGGTCATGACGATCAAGACCGAGGTTGTCATGACGAAGGATGCGCCTCCAGGCTGGGGAATCAGCTACGGCACGATGTATGTCACGCGAGACGTCGAGCGCATCGGGACGCTGCCCATCGGCTATGCGGACGGCTTCAGCCGCATGCTCACCGGTAAGGCGGAGGCGCTCGTGCGCGGCGTTCGCGTACCGGTGCTGGGCACGATCTGCATGGATCAGTGCATGATCGCGCTGGATCCGGCTGCGGCGGGGAGCAAGGGCTTGCCGGTCGAAGCCGGGGAAGAGGTCGTGCTGCTCGGTCGCCAAGGCAAGGAGACCATTACGGCCGACGACATCGCAGACCAGCTCGGCACCATTAACTATGAAGTGACTTGCATGCTGGCCGCGCGCGTACCGCGCGTCTATATGCGCGGGGGCAGCACGGTCAGCGTGGTGAACCCGCTGCTCTAGATGGCCAGAGGGTGATATTACCAGCAAAAATAGTGTGCGCGGAAAGAGGATTTATGCACCCTTGCCGCGAAATACTAGGCATGCCCTGAATATGCTCTTCCATGCAGCATATTCGCCATACGCCATGCATAGATATGGGTGTATATTTCATAAGGGTTAACGACATAATGAGTAATAGGTTTTTCTGGAAATGCTTGTGGAGGTGCGTCTTTGTTGGCCAATATACAGAATACCAAACGAATCATGATCAGCTTGCCGGATCACTTGCTTCAGGAAGTGGACGGCATCGTTGCACGCGAGAATTCCAATCGGAGCGAATTCATTCGCCAGGCCATGAAGCTGTACCTGATCGAACGGAAGAAGCGGCAGATTCGGGAATCGATGCAGCGCGGATATTTGGAGATGGCGAAGATCAACTTGAACATGGCCTCTGAAGCGTTCTTGGCGGAGGAAGAGGCTGACGGTACCCTCGGTCGTCTCGTAAGCGGGGTGTAGAGCGTGATCGTTAAACGCGGCGATGTGTTTTTCGCAGATTTGTCACCGGTCGTCGGATCGGAGCAGGGTGGAGTCCGTCCCGTGTTGGTCATACAGAACGACATCGGCAACCGCTTCAGCCCGACAGTGATCGTGGCAGCCATTACGGCTCAGATCCAGAAGGCCAAACTGCCCACGCATGTGGAGATTGACGCGGAGACGCATGGCTTCGATCGGGATTCCGTTATTCTGCTCGAACAGATCCGCACGATCGATAAGCAGCGGCTCACCGATAAGATCACGCACCTGGACGACGAAACGATGCGCAAAGTGGACGATGCTTTGCAAATTAGCGTGGGACTAATCGATTTTTGACAATTGCATAACGGACGACGAGGGGACCGGATCTTTCCGGTCTTTTTTGCGTTGCTGGCAGCGAACCCGCCTGCCCTGCCGCCCAGTTCGCCAACGGCCTGCCGCCGGAACGCGAACCGCCCACCGCCCACCGTCGACCGTCGACCGTCGACCGCCAACCAGCCACCAGCCAACAGCCACCAGCCAACAGCC
>JAEZCJ010000055.1 GCA_023433615.1 Bacillota bacterium
TCGAGGCGATCCAGATCGCGGCGGATCGTCTCCTCCGTCACCTCGCACAGCTCGCTGAGCTCGGAGACACGGATGCTCCCCCGCTCATTGACGAGCGATACGATGAATGCATAGCGTTCTGCGACCAGCATCTCCTAGTCCTCCTGAGACTTTGTATAAGTTCTTGTAGATCGTTTGTCAGCGCCACTCGCGATCACAAACAATCGCTATAATCCGGTCAATTGACGAAAACGGCCGTAGGCTTGCTCCCATTGCTCGCGATCCGCGGGCTCATACTGCACGACCGGGAACGATTCGCGGATGGCGCGGCGAGCCTCCCAGATATCGGCGAATTCGCCCTGCCCGATCCACTGCACCGCAAGGTTGCCGATCGCGCTTCCCTCTGCGGGTCCAGCCCATACCGGCTTGCCGATCGCATTGGCCGTCCATTGGCACAGCAGCGCATTCTGAATGCCCCCGCCTACCATGTGCAAGCCGTTGAACTGGCGCACTGCAAGCGACTCCGTCAATTCCAGCACATAGCAGTATTTTATAGCCAAGCTTTCGAGGATGCAACGCACATATCCGCCCGGCTGCTCCGGCGGCTGCTGCCCGGTCCGCTTGCAGTAAGCTTCGATCCGCGTCACCATGTCGCCGGCATGCAGGAAGCTGGGATCATCCGGATCGATGAACGCTTGGAATGCCCTTGCCTCGCCTGCCAGCTGAACGAGCTGCGGATACGAGTAGTCCAAGCCGCGCCGCTCCCATTCCCGCTTCAGCTCCTGCAGGATCCACAAGCCCATGATGTTCTTGAGCAGCCGATACGTTCGACCTGCGCCGCCTTCATTGGTGAAGTTGAGTCGCATTGCCTGCTCCGACAGCACCGGTTCGTCGACCTCCGTGCCCATGAGCGACCACGTTCCGCAGCTCAGATAAGCGAAGGAACGTTCGGTCGCAGGCACCGCGACCACGGCTGAACCGGTATCATGCTCGGCTACCGCGATCACCGGTATGGCGCCGACGCCCAGTTCGCTCTGCACGGAGGCGCGCAGTTGTCCGGCTGCTGCGCCAGGAAGCGCTACCGCATTGCTTGCTCCGCCGAACAAGGCACGGGATACGCCGATCGCACCCAGCAGTTCGTCATCCCAATCGTTCAGGATCGGGTTATAGAGCTGCGTGGTCGTGGCATTCGTGAACTCGTTCAACAGCTCGCCTGTGAGGAAGTAGCGCAGCAGTTCCGGAATCATCAGGAAGCGCTCGGCCTCCTGCAGCAGGACAGAGCCTGCCTCCTTCATCGCGGCCAACTGATAGATCGTATTGAACGGCAGGAATTGAATCCCTGTACGCTCGTAAATATACGCCGGCGTCAGCCGCGCCTGCAGCCGCTCCATGACGCCATCGGTATGATGATCACGATAATGGTACGGATTGCCGAGCAGCTCGCCGCGCCGGTCGATGAGTCCGAAGTCGACGGCCCAGGAGTCGATGCCGATGCTTGCCGGCGTCACGCCAGACTGCTTCGCCTTCAAGAAGCCCTGCTTGATCTCATGATAGAGCCGCAGAATATCCCACTGCAGCCTATTGCCTGCTTGGACCGGGTCATTGGAGAACCGGTGCAGCTCTTCGATCTCGATGCGGCTTCCCGCGAGACGTCCGAGCAGCGCCCTTCCGCTGCTCGCCCCTAGGTCATATGCCAGAATCGTCACTGGATAAGCACCGCCTCTCGCTTATGGCGCCGTAATTGCGCCATCTGCCGCAGTCTCCCGCTTCAGCAGCACATTCGCTTCGTATTCTTTCACTTCAGCCAGCCAAGCCTCGCGGACCGGCACGCCTTGCGTCGCGCAATAATAGTCCCACACCGCGCCGAACGGATACGACTTGAATTCCTCTGTCAGCGCAAGGCGCGTCGTGTAATCGCCTGCCATCTCCGCTTGCTTCAGCGTTTCGATCGGCTCGAGCATGGCGCGCAGCAGCGCCTTGATCGTATTGCGCGTGCCGATCACCCAAGCCGCGACGCGATTGATGCTGGCATCGAAGAAGTCGAGGCCGATATGCGTCTTGCCCAGCAGTTCTCCCCTTACGAGCTCGCGCGCGATATCGAGCAGCTCGTCGTCCATCGTGACGACATGATCGCTGTCCCAGCGCATCGGTCGGCTGACATGCAGCAGGATGCCGCCCGAGAACAACGCGATCGACGACAGCTTATTGGAAATGACCTCCGTCGGGTGGAAGTGACCCGCATCCAGGCAGATCAGCTTATTGTTCTGTATGCCGTAGCCCATATAGAATTCATGCGAACCGACGACGTAAGCTTCGGAGCCGAGGCCGAACAGCTTGCTCTCGACAGCATCCTGATGATGGTTCGGATCAAGCGGCTCCGCGAACACTTCGTCGAGCGAGTCCTTGAGCCGCTGTCGCGGCGACATGCGGTCCGCAGGCGTGTCCTTATAGCCGTCGGGCACCCATACGTTCGTGACGCAGGTCTGGCCGAGCTGCTCGCCGAAGTACGCGCCGATGCGGCGCGAACGCTTGCAGTGCTCGATCCAGAATGCGCGAACCTCAGGGTCCGGATGGCTCAAGGTCAGACCGTCCTTGGACATGTCATGCGAGAAGCAGGTCGGGTTAAAGTCCAATCCGAGCCCCTGCTCGCGCGCCCAGTCGACCCACGCTTGGAAATGCTTCGGTTCCAGCTCGTTCAGGTCCGGCTTCTCGTCGGTGTCGGCATAGATCGCATGCAGGTTCACCTTATGCTTGCCCGGAATGAGCGAGAATGCCTTCTCCATGTCGCTGCGCAGCTCCTGAGGCGTGCGCGCGGCACCGGGGTAGTTGCCCGTTACCGAGATGCCTCCGGACAATTCTTGATCGCGGAACAGGAAGCCCTTCACGTCATCCCCCTGCCAGCAGTGGACCGAGACGCGGATGGCCGCGAGCTTCGCGAGCACGTCCTCCGTGTGGATGCCGTACTGCGCGTATAATTTTCTCGCCGCTTCATAAGCCTCAGCGATGTTCGCTTGCATCGAATGCTCCCCCTCTTATTGGATCGGATATGCCATGACCGATAGCAGCGCGTTCTCCGCTTGCGTCGAATCCAGGCGGCTGTACTGCACGACAACCGGAATATCGCTTCGCACCTCGATCGCGTAAGGGACGCCGACCGGAATCGACAGCCCGTTGCTAGCGAGCGAGCTGGTGCGGATATGCTTCGTACGGCGAGGAGGCACGACGTGCATGATCTCCTCGATCGGGTCGCGGTCCTCGAAGAAGATCGTGATCCGGAGCAGCGCCTCCTCCGTCGAACTATTGAGGACGCATATCGACTCGTGGCTGGTTAGCTGCCCGGAGCTCTGTTCCGGGATGTAACCGTCCGGAATAACCCAATGCTTATGTCCGCATGCCTGATACATCGGCTATTGCCTCCCCGTTGACCTTGTCGTTACCTAATTCTACCGCGTGAACGCTGCCGGTACGCCGCCGTCGATCGTCAGCATGCAGCCCGTCGTCTTCTCCGACTTGGAGGACGCGAAGAACGCGATGCCTTCGGCAATATCCCGCGGATATATGTTCACGAGCAGCGTCGTGCGCTTGCGGTAGTACTCTTCCAATTCATCCGGTTCGATGCCGTAAGCCGCCGCACGCTCGCCCTTCCAGCTCGAATTCCAGATCGCGGAGCCCTGCAGAATGGCATCCGGCAGAATCGAGTTGACGCGGATGCCGTACTCGCCGCCCTCAGCCGCGATGCACCTTGCCAGATGCACCTCCAGCGCCTTCGCCGAGCTGTATGCGGAAGCGTTGCGGCCGGCATAGATCGAATTTTTGGACCCGACGAATACCATGCTGCCGCCGATGCCTTGCTCCTTCATTTGCTTGAACGCTTCGCGCGCCACTAGGAAATAACCGGTACCCAGCACGTTAATATTAAGATTCCATTCCTTCAGCGATGTCTCGTCGAACGGGCTGGACGTCGCGAGTCCCGCGTTGTTGACGATGATGTCCACGCCGCCGTATGCCAGTGCCGTCTCCGCGTATGCAGCCTGCACCGCCTCTTCGTTCGTCACGTCCATCTTGACCGCGAACGCGCGGCAGTCGCCGAACTTCGCGTTGATCTCGTCCGCTACCTTCTGGGCGCCTTCGAGGTTCAAGTCGGCCAGCACGACATGCGCGCCTTCGGCTACGAGACGGCGTGCGGCCTCGCTGCCGATGCCGCCTGCACCGCCGGTGATGAACGCGACCTTGCGGGAGAATTCCGCCTCGGCCGGTGCCAGAGACAGCTTGTAGAGCTCAAGCGGCCAATACTCGACATTGTACGATTCGTTCTCGGACAGCGAGACGAATTCGCCGAGCGCCGTTGCGCCGCGCATGACCGCGATCGCGCGATGGTAGAGGGCGCCGCTCACCTGCGACATCGCCCAGCTCTTGCCCGTGTTGATCATCCCTACGCCGGGAATCAAGATCACTCGCGGAGCCGCTTCGAACATGACATCGCCCTCATGCTTGTTACGCTCGAAGTACGCTTGATACTGCTCTCTATAAGCGGCTATGCCGGCTTGCAGCTTCGCCTTGAGCCCTTCGACATCCGCCGCATTCGGCTCCCAATCGATGAACAACGGCACGACCTTCGTATGGACGAGATGATCCGGACAAGCTGCGCCGACCTGGGACAATTCCGGCGACTTGCGGCCCCCGACGAATAGCAGCACATCATCGCCGTCGTCGAAGGTAAGGATCATTTTCTTGGTATCGCTAACGGCACCGCGAATGGCCGGCATCACCTGCGCGGCGATCGAACGGCGAATCTCGGGCGCCATTGCCTCATGCTTCGCGCCGCCGAACAGCTTGGACGCTTCGACTCTCGCTTCGATGTAGCTTGCGGCTTCTTGGATGATCGCGATCGTCTGCGCATATGCGGCTTCCGACGTGTCTCCCCATGTGACTAGACCGTGCTTCTCCATCAGGACGAGCTCGGCCTTCGGATTCGACAGCACGCCTTCGGCAATCATCTTGGACAGCTTGAAGCCGGGACGGATGTAAGGCACCCATACGAATCGGTCTCCGAAAATCTCCTTCGCGAGCTCCTTGCCGTTATGCGCGCAGCACAGGCTGATGATTGCGTCCGGGTGCGTGTGGTCGACATGCTTGAAAGGCAGGAAGGCGTGCAGCAGCGTCTCGATCGAGGCCCGCGGATGCTTGGCGTCGATCATGCAGTTCGCGAGGTAAGCGACCATGTCTTCGTCCGACATATCGTCACGCTCGAACAGCGGGCGAATGTCTTCCATCCGCAGGCCCGTAAAGTTGCCTGCCTTCATCGTTGCCAGATCGGAGCCGCTGCCCTTCACGTACATCACTTCCACGTCGCGGCCGCGAAAATCCTTGACTATCGTCTTGCTCGACGTGTTGCCGCCGCCCCAATTGCATACGCGGCGGTCCGTGCCGATCAGATTGGAGCGATAGACGAGCTCCTCCACCCCCGACTGCAGCGCAGCTGCCTTCGATTGATCCCACAAGCTTGTAACCATACGTTTGAATACCTCCGATATCTCGCTTCATGCGAATGAATTCATTTCTATACGGCTAGCATATCATCTTTGTTTGTTTTTGAATAGGTTTGTTTTTGTTTGAAATATGGAGTATATCGCTATTTTCGAGTAAACAAACAGCCCCGCAGGAATATTTCTTTCCTTACGGAGCTGCCTTACGCCGATTCTATTCGTGTTTGTTCGGTCGTCGTTACTCTGTCGCATGCAGCAGTGCCATCCAAGATTCAAGCTGCTGGGCCAACAGTGTTAGCTCCTGCTGGGCCAACAGTGTTAGCTCCTGCTTGGCCGCGTCGCGGCTCACGTACGCTTCGTATTGTTCCTGCGTCCTGTAGGGATACCGGTCGCCAAGGTTGCCGCTCCTTGCCATGAACATATCAAGCGTAGCAGGCGTTGCAACCGCGGACTCGACTTGCATCCATTCCCGCAGCTCAGCGATCTTCGGATTCTCATCTGAGCGGAAGGCCCGATTGTCCACTTCGAGCGTATTGCGAGCGACGAAATCCATCGCCTCGTCGCTGGTGTCCCCGACGATGAACCGCATCAGTGCCCATGCAAGCTCCTGCTGTCGGGATTCTTTCGTGATAGCGAGCCCTGTCAATAGTGATGTATTGTAGTGGTCGCCTTCGAGCGCCGATGGAACAGGAGCGAAAGCATAATCCGAATCCGTGGAACGAATCGGATCACGCATCTCATGCGCGCGCCACATGCCCATCGCCGGTAGATCGCTCGGGTCGCCGCCTCGCGTAAAGGAAGTCATCATCTGAGCGTATCGCACGAATGCTTCCGTCGTCGCGTCGCTGTCCAGGAAACCGCTGATCCGGCTGCGATCCGTTGAAGCATACGCGCCTCCCCACCCCCGTATGATGTGTTCGGCCTCATTCAATCCCGTAGGCGCACTGACTGCTGCCCCGGCTTGTACCAACTTGACCGCGGTGTCCGCGTAATCGGCCAATGTCCAGCCGGACCTCGGCATCGTCAAATTCAATTGCCCGAACAGCGTCTTGTCATAGAACACCATCATCGGATTGCTTCGCACCGGGAGCAGGTACGACACGCCGTCGACTTCCGCAGAGCTGACGACATTGGCATAATCGCCATCCCAGTTGACCCCGTACTCCCCTAGGAACGCCTCCAAGCTAATAACCCGGTCACGCGCGGTAAACCTAACTTCATTGCTATTCATCTCTATGATATCCGGCGCGAGATTCGGGTCACGCAGCAGCCTCTGAAGAGCGTAAGTCTCCGGAGCGATATCGATGACTTCGATCTGAACGTTCGGATGCTTCTCCATGAAGGCTTTCATCCGATCTTGAATGGGATATTCCTTGAATCCCGCCAAGTATGGCTTGTAATTGCTGAAGACCGTATGACCACCGAACAATGCGACGCGCAGGGTACCGCTGTATTCGCGCTCCGAATCATCCTCAGGCACGACTGGCAGCACAGATTGGCATGCCGTCAGCAGCAGCACGATCACGATGAAGATGGACGCTGCACGTTTCATAGCATCGAATCCTCCCCCTGCATCGCTATCCTTTCAACCGAACGGGAAACCAAATATCGGTCTCGGAATCCTCCGACTCCGGTCCATGATTCCGCTCGTCATAGATTTCGACATTGTACAGGCCCGCCAATGCATATCCGCTGTCTGTCAGCCAACGCGTATGCAAGTATTGATGGACCGCGCCGGCATTGTCATAGCAGCCTTGGAACGTGAACGACACATAGGTGTTCGCAAGGAGCTCTCGATACACCATGCCGTCCGGGATGTCCGAATCGGATGATACTTCTTGCCCGATGAAGAACTCGAATGGATCCGTCTCCGGATTATAATGCTCGGGATCGGTTGACACACCGTACATGACACGCTCATTCAACCGCTTCTGAATGTCTCCCTGTCGTTCGATGAACTCCGACGATAGTCGGAGCGTCGCCTTGCTGATCTGCACATCGCGCAACGTTACCTGGACAGCCATGCCGATTAATCGCAGCGCAGGCTTCTCTATCATTAATGCCTTCATAATAACCTCCTGGGATAGGATTGCTTCTGTGCCGAATTATTCCACAACCTTATTATTACGCACATTCGTTCGCGTGTAAACGGAAACTTCCCAACATATTCCTTAGCTATCGGATTGAAACGCTTCACAAAACCATGAATACCCTTCATACTGAAACTTACATTATCTTTCAATTGGGAGTGGTCTCTAATGGGGAAGCTGTTCGACGCGATATTGCCTGAACACGAAGCATTTATGAAGAGGCAGCACATCTTCTTCGTGGGGTCCGCACCATTAGCGGCAGACGGTCATGTGAACCTATCGCCGAAGGGCCATGACGTGTTCCGCATCTTCTCGCCCACGCAAGTCGGCTATCTCGATCTCACGGGCAGCGGCAACGAGACAAGCGCCCACCTTATGGAGAACGGCAGGCTAACGTTCATGTTCGTTGCCTTCGACGGCGCGCCGATGATACTGCGGCTGTACGGAACAGGCCGGGTGGTATTGCCCGATTCGCCGGAATGGGCGGCGCTTGCTCCGCACTTCGACATGTTGCCGGGCGCAAGGCAGATCATCATGGCGGATCTTCATGCGGTAAAAACCTCCTGCGGCTTCAGCATCCCGTTCTTCGACTACTCCGGGGAGCGCGATACGTTGAAGAAGTGGGCGGTACAAAAAGGAGGTAGCCTTTCCGATTACCACCGCGAGAAGAACACGGTGAGCATGGACGGCATTGTGACGCCTCTCGGGCGCAGCCTGGGAGAAGGAGGAAGTTAAACAGGCGAGTTGGCGGGTTCGCGGGTAGGCGGGTTCGCGGGTTCGCGGGTTCGCGGGTCGAATCGAAAAGTCGGTCATCGAACGAAATAGTGTAATTTCTTACCACTATATTGCATTGAAGGCGATGAGCGATTAAAATAATGTAATTTTCTACCACTAAATCCACGCCTATTGTCCATTCCGCGCAACACTACCTATATTAGATGTATGATTTTACTCTATTCCGCTGATTCTAACGTATCCACTCAAAATAGTGGTACAATATACAACTATTGACGGATAGGGCGTATAACTACCGTCCGCGTAATCGAGATCAAGCTGCCGAGACCCTGTCGACAGCTTATTCGTCCATCCACCATTCATCGTCCCATCATCCCATCATCCCATCATCCCATCGTCTCATCGTCCCATCCACCGTCCACCGTCCACCGTCCACCATCACACCATCACACCATCACACCATCACACCATCACATCGTCCAGCGTCCACCATCACCCAGCTAGCTAGCGCAGTTCAACGTCCCGAACAACAGTCAACTTCCTAATCAATATCCAACAATTCTGAAATATATCCTCTGCACTTCCGCGTTTTTGTCCGTTATAGTTATTTGTGAAAGCGCTTTTACAATGCAATTGCAGCTCAGACAAGTCACATCGCAAAGACTTTCTACACTCGAAAGGGGACTAGAAACATGAAGCGGAAGTGGACAAAAAGCCTGACATTCCTCATGCTCGCGTTCGCGCTGGTCGTAACGGCCTGCAGCGGCGGCAACGGAGGAGACAAAGAGAACGGCAGCAAGTCGAACGGCGCAGACAGCGGATCAGGCAGCAAGCCGACAGAAATGAGCATCATGTGGTGGGGACCTGACGCCCGTCACGAAGCAACGCTGGCAGCATTGGACATCTATAGCAAGCAGCATGCAGGCATTACGTTCAAAGCCGAATATCTCGCATGGGATGCCTTCTGGCAGAAGCTGCCTACGCTTGCGGCTTCCAAGTCCGTAACGGATATTCTGCAGATGGACGCGGC
>JAEZCJ010000002.1 GCA_023433615.1 Bacillota bacterium
CTCAAGATGAGATTTCCCAATTCGTAAGACCCCTGGTAGACGACCAGGTTGATAGGTTCGGGGTGGAAGCGCAGCAATGCGTGCAGCTGACGAATACTAATCGGTCGAGGGCTTATCCTACAAGTAACTTAGCTTGTTTCATTCATTCGCATCCAGTTTTCAACGTGCAAACGTTGAAACGAAGCATTACTGAGGCAATCCAGGAATGTTAACGTTCCCTGATAGCTCAGTTGGTAGAGCACTCGACTGTTAATCGAGTTGTCACAGGTTCGAGTCCTGTTCGGGGAGCCATTTACTGGAGAGGTGTCCGAGTGGTCGAAGGAGCACGATTGGAAATCGTGTAGGCGTTAACCGCGTCTCGAGGGTTCGAATCCCTCTCTCTCCGCCATACTTGCTTATGAGGCGACACGCTTCACAAGTCATCAAGGCCCGTTGGTCAAGTGGTTAAGACACCTCCCTTTCACGGAGGTAACAGGGGTTCGAATCCCCTACGGGTCACCACTATTTTCCTTAAGAAAAGACTTGATTCCGATATCGCTTTACGGTATATTAGAACTTGTCTTCTCGAAAAACATGGAGGCTTAGCTCAGCTGGGAGAGCATCTGCCTTACAAGCAGAGGGTCGGCGGTTCGATCCCGTCAGCCTCCACCATATTTTCTTTCTGCAAGCGATAGCGAAGCAGAACATGACGTCGCGGGGTGGAGCAGCCCGGTAGCTCGTCGGGCTCATAACCCGAAGGCCGCAGGTTCAAATCCTGCCCCCGCAACCAATTATTCTTGGAGCAATCCGAGACCCTTTTACTGCGGAGCCGTGGTGTAGAGGCCTAACATGCCTGCCTGTCACGCAGGAGACCGCGGGTTCGAATCCCGTCAGCTCCGCCACCTTTTAGGCATTGCCTTTAAGGTGATAATTTTTTAGATGACACTTTTTTAGGTGTTTACAAACGAATGTTCTTTTTATAAAATCATACATATGGCTCGGTAGCTCAGTCGGTAGAGCAGAGGACTGAAAATCCTCGTGTCGGCGGTTCGATTCCGTCCCGAGCCACCATTTACCAAAAGGAATTGCATATGCCGCTGTAGCTCAACTGGTAGAGCAACTGACTTGTAATCAGTAGGTTGGGGGTTCAAGTCCTCTCGGCGGCACCACCACATGGAGGATTAGCGAAGTGGCCAAACGCAGCAGACTGTAAATCTGTTCTCTGACGAGTTCGGTGGTTCGAATCCATCATCCTCCACCAGTTTACCTTAGGGGCATAGTTTAAAGGTAGAACAGCGGTCTCCAAAACCGTTAGTGTGGGTTCAATTCCTGCTGCCCCTGCCAAACTGTGTTATGGCGACCGTGGCGAAGTGGTTAACGCATCGGTTTGTGGATCCGACATTCGGGGGTTCAATTCCCCTCGGTCGCCCCATTTAATTTCATAATCATTGTTGGGGGTTAGCCAAGCGGTAAGGCAACGGACTTTGACTCCGTCATTCCTAGGTTCGAATCCTAGACTCCCAGCCATCACATGCGGAAGTGGCTCAGCGGTAGAGCATCGCCTTGCCAAGGCGAGGGTCGCGGGTTCGATTCCCGTCTTCCGCTCCATTTATGTTTCTGGCGCCATAGCCAAGTGGTAAGGCAGAGCTCTGCAAAAGCTCTACCCCCAGTTCGAGTCTGGGTGGCGCCTCCACTATGTTCACAACCGTGTGCCCTTAGCTCAGCTGGATAGAGCGTTTGACTACGAATCAAAAGGTCAGGAGTTCGAATCTCTTAGGGCACGCCATCTCATATTTCAAGCCGGTGTGGCGGAATGGCAGACGCGCGCGACTCAAAATCGTGAGGGAAACCGTGGAGGTTCGAGTCCTCTCACCGGCACCAATCGCAACTACATACAATGACAGACGCTGCTTGTACCTCGGTACAAACAGCGTCTTTTTTTGGCTTTTGAACGATTTATTCCAGTTATTGCAGTTTTGCCTATCGGCTGATAGACTGACTATACAATCTAGGTCAGTGACCGGAGGGGGATTACTCGCTGAAAAAGTCGGTACTTACACAGCTTATCATCAGCTTCTTCGTAGTCATGCTGCCGGTCGTCGCATTTCTGGTGGCGAATAATTGGTATGCCAAGAACGTCGTTCGGGAGAAGGTATCGGAGACGTATCGCAATACGCTGGACTTATTCGTCAGTCAGACGGACCGGAACCTCGCCGAGATCAACGACTATCTGTACAAGATGTCAGCACTTGATCAAGAGATCGGGCTCTTGATGTCGTTTCCCGATGAAAGCGATAATTATATGCTGACGAAAATTCGGATCCAGAACAAAATTAACCGCGACGTCGGTTTCTATAACCTAATGAATACCGTATTCCTGTATCACGAGAACGATATTATCTTCAGTACTTCGAATGAATCGGGGTTGTACAGCAACGTGAAGCAGCTTCTCTCCGAGAATGCGCTTCGGTTCGTCGCGCAATCCCGTCCGCTGGAGGACGGAGAACGGTGGCGTCTGTGGCATGACGATCTGATGCCGGGCTCGGACTTTCTCGTTAGGGTGAATCAAGTAACGGACGGACTCTACGTAGGGGCCATTATCAGCGTTGCAGGGATTATGGATATGCTGGCGCTGCAGTGGGAGGACGGGACGATCGGCGAGAGCGCGATATACCGCCGCGAAGGCAATCATCTTGGGGACCCGCTGGCGTACAGCAATCCGAGCATGTCGCTTGCGAGTCTGGAGCTGATCGAGAGCACCTATCAGGTCGTAGAGGATGAAGAGAGCGGATCGAAGTATATGGTCATGAACCGGCAGAGCGATATGGCGGATATCGTGTTCAACATCATGGTCACGGAGAGCAAGATGCTGCAGGGACTGCCGTATTTTCAGAAAGCGACCTACTTCATGGCAGCCGGTCTTATCGCGTTATTCGCCTTATACTTAGTCTATATTCGCCAGACGGTATTCAAGCCGCTGCAATACTTGATCTCGGGCATGAAGAAGCTCTCGCTCGGGATGCTGGATGTCAGGCTGCAGACGAATAATACGGTTGAATTCGTGTTCCTGGCCAATACTTTCAACAACATGGCTGAACAGATCAAATCGCTGCGGATCGGCATGTATGAAGAGCAGCTGCGCGCGCAGCAGAACGAAATGAAGCAGCTCCAGGCACAGATTAATCCGCACTTCTACATGAACAGCTTGAACATTATTTATAATTTCGCGGCATTGAAGGACCATGACTCGGTTAAGAAAATGTCGCTCCATCTGGCGGATTATTTTCGCTTCATCATGCGGGTGAATCGGGATTCGATTACGCTCGAGGAAGAGATAAAGCATATCGACAACTATATCGAAATCCAAAAATTCCGATTCCCGAACAAACTGCAATGCGAGATCGAGATTCCGCAGCGGATGCGTACGCTTATGCTGCCGGCGTTATCGTTGCAGCCGTTCGTCGAGAACGCGATCATTCACGGCTTCGTCAACCGGCGAGAGATTTTCCGAATCCGAATCGACGGCATTATCGAAGCGCGCGGAGGCGGCGCCGCCTTCGTCATCACGATCTGCGATAACGGAGCCGGGTTCTCGGATGAAGTATTGGAGAAGCTGAATGCGCATGAGGAGCTTCCGCAGAAGGAATCGTCGGGACTCGGAATCTCGAATGTGGTACAGCGACTGAAGCTGCGATTCAGCGAAGAAGCGACCGTTCAGTTCAGCAATGCATCGGCGAGCGGCGGGGCATGCATTCGCATCGAGCTGCCGCTGCCTACTGACTATCAACCGATCGAGGAGGACTGAGAACGGCATGTACAATCTATTGGTTGTCGATGATGAGGAAATCGCGATACGCGGCATTGTGCAGGGGATCGATTGGTCGATGCTGCCTTTCTCGAAAATCTATACGGCTTACGATGCGGACGAGGCGAGAGACATTCACCGCACGCATACGATCCATGTCATGATCTCGGATATCGATATGCCGAATGAGAACGGGATCGAGCTGCTTACATGGGTGAATGAGCATTCGCCGCATACGGAGACGATATTCTTGACCGGACATGCGGATTTCCGATTTGCGCAGCAAGCACTCCAGTTGGCCAGCTTCGACTACCTGCTGAAGCCGATCGACCATGACATCCTTAAAGCATGCGTAGAGCGGGCAGTCGAGAACATCCGGCAGCGCGAGCAAGAAGAGAGCTTCCGCAAGACGTATGAGTTCTACTACGAGCAATGGAATCGGCAGCTGCCGCTCTTGATCGAGCGCTTCTGGCAGGATGTCATCCACCTGCGCATCAGCACGACGGCCGATCAATTGGAGCCCGCTTATGCGCTATACGGCATACCGCTCGACCGCAGCAAGACGGTCATGCCGATCCTCATCAGCGTCGAGGAATGGAAGCAGGATTGGAGTGCCCGAGACGAGGAAATTATGGCGTATGCCTTGAAAAATGCGGCCTCCGACATCGTGCTGAAGGATTGGCCGGGACATGTCATTCAAGATCAGAGCGGCATGCTGTTCATCCTGCTCTACGGTGCTTCCGATGCGGATCGCATGGAGCTCGAGGGACGCTGCCGCGAATACATCCGCAAGTGCTCCGAGTATCTGTACAGCGTCGTCTCGTGCTATATCGGCGAGCCCGTCCGTGCCCAAGAGCTTCGAGCGGGCGTGCAGTTGCTGACCGAGATGGAGCGCAGCAATGTAAGGCGCACCGCCTCGGTATTGCGCCAGCGCGATTATGAACAGCCTAACGGGCAGTCGGCGGAGATGCCGAATCTTCAGGACTGGGCATTCCTCATCGAGCAGGGCAAGCAGAGCGAGTTGATGAGCCGGGTGGAGGAGACGTTCGCCCGCTTGGAAAAAGAACAGCTGGACCACACGTTCATGGTGAACTTCTACTTCGGGTTGGTGCACTGTGTCTTCCAAGCCCTGCAGCGAAAGACGATTGTTCCATCGGAAATCTACACCCAGGGGGAGTGGAAGGACGGCGAACAAGCGATGCGTTCGCTTGCGGCGATGCGATCATGGACAATGTCGTTCCTCATGCAAGGACTCAAGGCGATCGGCGGGCAAGGCAAGGAAGTGTCCAACACGATTGCGAAGGTACAGCAGTTCATTGAAGCGAATCTGCATGTCGACATGAACAGGGAAGCGATCGCGGAGCATGTGTATCTGAACCCGGCTTACTTATCGAGGTTGTTTCGCAAGGAGACAGGCCAGTCCTTAACGGATTACAGCGTTAATCTGCGGATGGCTAGAGCGAAGAACGAGCTCGAGATGACGAATGTAAAGATCAGTGACATTGCGGTGTCAGTCGGATATAGCAATTTCTCCCACTTTTCCAAGTTATTCAAAAAGACAACCGGATTAACGCCGCTTGAGTATCGCAAGAAGCACCAAAAAATCATTTAGCAGATGTCACCATAGCATTAATGTGGTCACGACGCCGATAGAATATCGGCGTTTTTTTAATTAAAATTGGGAAAGCGATAAG